>JAJYNT010000352.1 GCA_021786215.1 Chloroflexota bacterium
GGCGGCCGACGGGGTAGAGGCCCTGGACCGGGTTTCGGAGGAACTGCCAAGCCTGGTGCTTCTGGATCTGATGCTCCCCAAGATGGACGGCTACGAGGTTGCACGGCGGCTCAAGGGCGATCCGCGCAGCAGCCATATCCCCATCATCGCCATCACCGCCCTGGCTCGCCCAGCCGACCGAACCCGTGCCCTGGAGGCCGGGTGCAACGACTACGTGGACAAGCCGTTCGATCTTGATGCTCTCGAGGCTAAGGTCCGCTCCGTGGTTTTCCTTGATCCAGGGGGTTCCCGGTGACCGAGCAGGAGATTCAGCTGGTGGTCGCCCTCGCGGGCTTGGCTGTGGCCATCACCCTGGTGGACTTGCTTCTCTCCATGATGCGGCATCGCCGTCGCGTCGCCGCGGCAAGCCGAGCTCTGCGTGACGGAGCAAGCCTCGCCCAGGAAAACCGATCGGATCCTGCCGCCGAGTCGATGAGCAGACGGTTGGGTGCGATCGAGGCTTCCGAGTCAAAGCCATGGTAGTGAAGCAGGCGGGTGGAGTCGTCCTAGAGGGAGATCAGGTGCTGTTGCGCCGAACCCCCAAGGGCGAGTACCTTTTCCCCAAAGGTCACATAGATCCGGGTGAGACGGAAGAGGCGACGGCCCGTCGGGAGGTGGCTGAGGAAACAGGCGTGGAGGCCGAGATCGTTCTTCCCCTCGGGGAGATCTCCTTCAGCTATCAAGGGGACGAGTACCGGGTCACCATGTTCCTGATGAGGGTTGTCCGCCAACTCCCGGAATGGCGCCAGCATCTGGAAGAGGACACGGTGGTGGTGGATCGGAGCAGCGTCGCCGACCTGCTCAGCTTCGACAGCTACCGCCAGCTCTGGGCCAGGGCACAGGCGGCGATGTAGGTTGCCCAGGGTCCTGTTCTTGCTCATCCCCGAGGGATAATCTATGATCTGTTCAGTCCTTCGGGGAGTTGCTTATGCGTCCGCGTCTGGCCGCGGCTGTGGTGGCCGGCCAATTGACTACATTTGTGAGCAGGCGTCTTGGCGTTGGCGGCGGCACCACCGCCCCGGGCCATCTGGTTCGAGCGCTGGATCCAGGCGCCATCGCTAGCATAGCTACCCGCATACCACAGGGCACGATTGTGGTCACCGGCACAAACGGCAAGACCACCACCTCACGGATGATCTCCACCCTTCTTCGTAAGGCCGGTTTGCGGGTGCTGCATAACCGATCGGGGGCCAACCTGATCTCCGGCATCGCCTCGACCCTGGTCAATGGGTCCACCATCACCGGGAGACCCAAGGCGGAGGTGGGGCTCTTCGAGGTGGACGAGGCCGCCTTCCCCATGGCCGTTCAGCAGCTGCGGCCTCGCCTTTGCGTGCTGACCAATCTATTCCGGGACCAGCTGGATCGTTACGGCGAGGTGGATTACCTCTCCAGGCTGTGGCGGGAAACGTTGACGTCGCTGCCTGCCTCGTCGATCGCGCTACTGAATGCCGATGATCCCCGGATCGCGAGCCTGGGCGATGGCCTCTCCTGCCGTGTGCTCTACTATGGCGTCGAGGACCCGTCACTGGGAGGGGCTACCCTGGCTCACGCCTCGGATTCTCGCTTCTGCACCCATTGCGGTGCGCCCTACGATTACTCCATAGTTTTCTACAGCCACCTGGGGCACTACCGCTGCCCATCCTGCGGGCAGGCGCGGCCAAGCCCGCAGCTGCGGATTGTGGGAAGCAGACTGCTGAGCACAGATGGGAGCCAGCTTCAACTGGAATCTCCCGCCGGAAGCGTGGAGCTGGAGGTGCGGGTGCCGGGCGTTTACAACGTCTACAATGCCCTCGCTGCCGCGGGAGTCGGCGTCGCCATGGGTATCGACCTGGACACCGTCCGCTCGGGTCTCGCCGGCTTCTCGGCGGCCTTCGGCAGGGTGGAGCGGGTGCAGCTTCAGGGGAGGCAGCTCTTCCTGGCGCTGGTCAAGAACCCGGTGGGTTTCAATGAAGTGCTCTCCACCATCCTGAGAGACCCCGGCCAGAAGGGGCTGATGATCGTCATCAACGATCTGTTCGCCGATGGGACCGACGTTTCCTGGCTGTGGGACGTGGATTTCGAGATGCTCGCCGGCCGAGTGCAGTTCGCGATAACCTCGGGTCTGAGGGCAGCGGACATGGCGGTCAGGCTGAAGTACGCGGGTGTCGAGCCCGCGCTGATCTCGGTGCAGCCCGACAGCTCCACGGCGCTTCAGCAGGCCCTGCTGGTGACCCCCGAGGGTGAAACCCTCTATCTGCTTCCCACCTACACCGCCATGCTGGAAGTGAGGGGCAAACTCGTGGAGGCTGGCCACCTGCCGCCCTTCTGGGAAGATTGATCGGACTCGATGACATGAAGCTCATTCTCTGCCATCTCTATCCTGATCTGATGAACATCTATGGGGATCGGGGGAACATCATCTCCCTGGTGCAGCGCGCCCGTTGGCGTGGGATCGATATCGAGGTCGTTCCCGCCGGCCTGGGAGATAGGCTGGACCCGGACCGCTGCGATCTGCTCTTCTTCGGTGGCGGCCAGGACAAGGAGCAGCTCTTGGTGGCCGGCGACTTTCGCTCCGTGCAGGCGGCGGCCGTCCATCGGTTCGTGGAGGAGGGCGGTGTGCTGCTCAGCATTTGTGGGGGCTATCAGCTGCTGGGCAAGTACTTCCGTACTCACACGGGAGAAACCCTGGAGGGGATCGGCCTCTTCGACGCCTGGACGGTGGCCGGTAACAAGCGTTGCATCGGCAACGTCCTGGTGCAGTGTGACCTGGGGAGCGGCGTTCGCACCCTGGTAGGCTTCGAGAACCACAGCGGCAAGACCTTTCTGGGATCCGGATGCCAACCTCTGGGTCGCGTTCTCTCGGGCTTTGGCAACAATGGAGAGGATGGTACCGAGGGCGCCATATACCGAAATGCCTTCGGCTGCTATCTGCACGGCTCGCTCCTGCCCAAGAACCCGTGGTTCACCGACCATCTGCTGCTCGCGGCGCTGCGTCGCCGCAACGGCTTCCTGGAAGCGCTGGCCCCACTTGACGACACGCTGGAAGACCAGGCCCACGAGGCCGTGGTCGAGAGGGTCCGCAAGCTGGGCAAGATCGACAGCGGCGTGGTGTGAATCCTCGGGCACGAGGAAATGGTGCGCGCTCGCGCACAGCCTGTACCCGCGCATTGTGATATCCTTTCTCGGCGATTGCTACCTTCTCTTCCATTGCTCCAAAGCGAGCCTCTGCCCAAAGGAGGTACCCGAACGATGGCATCAACCGCTGCACCAGGGTCTGGGGACAGTGCCTCGGCAGCTGCACTCGAACGCTCTCTCGTGCCCGGCATTAGCCGAAACGTCTTCATGCTGGGACTGGTCAGCTTCTTCACTGACGTCAGCAACGAGATGGTCTATCCGCTGATACCGATCTTCCTTACGTCGGTCCTGGGAGTGCCAGCCTCGGTCGTCGGGTTGGTGGAGGGCGTAGCGGAGGCTACAGCCGGCCTCCTGCGGGTGTTCTTCGGTTTCTTCTCCGATCGTCTCGGCCAGCGGAAGCCATTCGTGTACGTCGGTTACGGACTCTCCGCCTGCTCCAAGCCGCTGATTGCCCTGGCCTACGCGTGGCCCCTGGTGCTCTTCGCCCGCTTTGCCGACCGATTTGGGAAAGGCATCCGCACCCCCGCTCGGGATGCCCTGATCGCCGAGTCCTGCAGCCAGGAAAGCCGAGGCCGAGCCTTTGGCTTCCACCGCTCCCTGGATACCACGGGGGCCGTGGTCGGTCCGCTTCTTGCCTTTTCGGCCCTGGGCATCCTGGGGGGTGACCTGAGAAAGGTATTCGTCCTGGCCTTCATCCCGGGCGTGATCTCGCTTTTTCTGATCAAGCAGGCGAGGGAAACTGGGCACAAGGGTGCGGTGAAGCAGGTGGTGAGCCGCGCCCGATTTACGCCCGGCAAGGGTTACCTGGTTTTCATTGGGGTGAGCATGCTGTTCGCCCTCGGCAACTCCAGCGACGCTTTCCTGGTGCTGCGGGCCGGCAAGCTGGGACTGGACACTCAGCAGGTGGTGCTGGCCTACACGCTGTTCAACGTTGTCTACGCCCTCCTCTCGACCCCGATGGGTATCCTCTCGGATCGATTGGGGCGAAGGGATGTGATCGCCATGGGGATGGCGCTGTTCGCGCTGGTGTACACCGGCTTCGGGCTCGTGCCCGGCGGCAGCTACGTCTGGGGGCTCTTTGCCCTGTACGGTGGCTACATGGCCATGACGGATGGTGTCGGCAAGGCCCTTATCTCCGACTTCGCTCCTGCCGATTCCCGCGCGACCGCCCTCGGTTTCTACTATAGCGCTCTCGGCGGAATGGCTCTTCTTGCCAGCCTTCTGGCCGGACAGCTGTGGGATAGGGTCGGGTCCTCGGCCCCCTTCCTGCTTGGAGGGGCCACGGCCGCCCTCGCTGCCGTTCTGCTGACACTCCTCATGCCTCGGGTAAGCCATGTCCAACGCTGAGACCGCCCGCGGAAGTCGCAGCCTGGCGGTCGGGGCTGCCATACTGATGGCCGGGTACGTTGGGAGTCGGGTCCTCGGGCTGGTGCGCACCATGGTCATCAGCAATCAGTTCGGCGCCACTCGCGACTACGAGGCCTACCTGGCGGCCATCCGGATCTCCGATACCATGTACCAGGTCCTGGCCGGTGGGGCGGTGGCTTCCGCCTTTATTCCGGTTTTCGCCGCCTATCTGGCCCGAAACGACATGGATCGGGCGTGGAGACTCTCCAGTTCCCTGATCACCATCGCCGCGGTGATCATGACCCCTATATCATTGCTGCTCATGGTTTTTGCCCCCCAGGTGATGGCCCTGTTTACCCCGGGGTGGGATCCTGAGAGCCAACAGTTGGCGGCTAATCTTGCCAGGATCCTCCTTTTCTCCCCGGTGATATTCGCCGTCAGCACCTTCGTTTCCAGCGTTCTGAACTCGTTCAATCGCTTCTTCCTGGCCTCGCTGGCACCCATGATCTACAACATCTCCATCATCCTGGGAGCCATCCTGCTGGGGAGTCGGATGGGTGTCTACGGGCTCGCCATCGGCGCAGCGGTGGGGGCTCTGATGCACCTGCTGATCCAAGTCCCCGGCCTGGTGAGAGAGAGGATGCAGTTCCGCCCGGTCCTCGATTTCGCTCACGAGGGGGTCCGAGAGGTGGGCCGGTTGATGATCCCCAGGACCCTGGGGCTCGGGGTGGTGCAGATCAACTACCTCGTTAATGTGGTGTTGGCGTCCCAGCTACCATCCGGCAGCCTCGCCTTTCTCGACTACGCCTGGATGCTTACCATGCTGCCGTTGGGTGTCTTCGCGATGGCCATCTCCACCGCGGTGTTTCCCACCCTTGCCGAGCAGAGCGCCCTGTCCGAGTTGGAGGCGCTGCAGCGCACCGTCGTCTCCGCTCTCAGACTGATCCTCTATTTGACCATTCCCGCCAGCGTCGGGCTGATCGTGTTGGGCGAGCCGATCGTGGCGCTACTGCTGCAGCACGGCGATTTCACTCCGGCCGCGACCAGCGCCACTGCCTACGCCCTCTCCTTCTACGCCCTCGGCCTCGCCGGCTGGGCCACTACCGAGATAGTGGACAGGGCTTTCTACGCCCTCCACGATACCCGGACGCCCGTGACCGTGGCCTTCGCCGCCTTCCTGGTGAACGTCGTACTCAGCCTCGTGCTTATGCGCCACCTTTCCTTCGGCGGACTTGCCCTGGCCAATGCCGTCGGCGGGCTTATGGAGGGAGGCACCCTGGTCGTGCTGCTGGGGCGCCGAATGGAGGGAGTCAATCTCTCCCGTTTGGCCTTCCCGGTGGGGGTGTTCGCCTTTTGGGCGGCAGCCCAGGGGATCGTGGCCGCTGCCGTCGCGGACTACCTGCGGGCCGTCCTGGACCTGGCTACCCTCTACGGTCGTTTCCTGCAGGTGCTTCTAGCGATTGGAGCTGGCGCCCTGGTCTACACCGGCCTCTCCTACGCCATGAAGTCCGAGGAGCTGATGACGATGCTGGCCACCCTGCGGCGGAGAACGCGCAGGGCGGAGACAGACAAACGGCCTACAAGTGGGTGAGGCCGGCGCTTCTGCTACGACACTCGGCGGCGGAAGGGGAACCACCTCAATAGGCGGTGCACGAGGACTATGATGGCGAAGGAGAGCAGGATCGTGGGCAGGTACTCGGTGGGGTTTCTGCCTTCATGCAGGGCCAGGATCGCCGCCACCAGGTTGAGTGGCCCAACAAACCAGGACCCGCCATAGAGGACTGCCACCACGAAAGTGTTCGTCTTCTTCATCTTGGAGACCATCCTCTCCCCCTCCCCCATAGTACGGGGGAGGGGGAGCGTGTTGTTGGACTGCAGCTATCTGGACATCTCCAGATGGCTCAGAGCTTGATGTTGAACAGCTGGCTCAGCGTCAGGTTCGCCACGAAGAAGGCGAAGAACAGGGCGGACAACACCAGGGCGATCTCACGCCAGAGGGCAGGCCTCAACTCCCGGGGTAGGAACTTCCTGTTCACCACGATCGTGTGGATGCTCAGGAAGATGAGAACCAGCCCGGCCATGTTGGCCCCGATCTGGATCAGCATGAAGGGTTGGGCGAGGTTCAGGGCGATGCAGCCCCAGACGGCGAAGACCAGCAGGATGGTGTAGTACACCCTCCGGACATCGCCCTTGGCCCAACGCCGAATGGTGGCGCTGCCCGTCCAGCCGATGTCGGTGATCATCCGGACGTAGCCTTCCGAGATCCCCATCTGCGTGCTGAACAGGATCCAGAAGCCGTTGATCAGCGTGAGCGGCCAGAAGATCTGGCCGGCCGCCTTCGCCATGGCATCGGCCTGGTAGGCCGCGATGGCGAAGCCCGATAGCTTCGTTCCGGCGGGCACATAGTTAACGCTCAGGGTCACGGTCAGGAGCATGCCGATGAGCGCCCCGCCAAACCACAGCCAGTACTGGTCGGCGTCAATGAACCTGTACCATGCCCTCCAGTTGGCCATGTTCTTCTCGGTCGGCTTGAAGACGTTGCCAGTCTGCTTCAGCTCGGTCTTCTCGCCGCCGATGGCGCCCGGGATGTAGCCGACGGTAGAGCCCATGCCCCAACCCTTGTCGCGCACCCAGTTGGTGACGAACCCGTTGCTCACTCCTCCCGCTCCGGCGTACGCGGCAAAGGCCCCCAGGAGCACCCAGTCGGCGCCCGAGGGGAGACTACCGAAAGAGAACAGCCCCGAGACCGTCTTGACCCAGGTCTGAGCGGACACCAGGAAGATGTCCACGAACAGCAGGTAGATGAAGATCCAGCTCACCATGAACCATTGGGCCAGCTCCAGGGTGCGCTCCACCTTGCGACCCAGGAACAGGAGAACCACCACGACGAGGAAGGTGACATAGCCCCACAACAGCACCGTTCCCGCGTCCGCCGCTGTGGGCAGCCTTCCCAGTGCGAAGGCCGCGATCGCCGTGGCGGCAGTCGCCGCCCAGCCGGGCCATCCGACCTGCAGCCAGCCGAGGACGGTGTAGACCCACCCCCAGAAGGTGGAGCCAGGGCTGGTCCGCATGAAGCCGGTGTAGATCGGCTCGCCGGTGTAGAGGGTGTACCGGATCATCTCCATATTCAGCAGCACCTGCAGAACGCAAGAGACAGTGGCGATCCAGAGGATCGAAGTGCCGTAGCTGATAGCCGAAGCGGGACCCATCAGCCACTCGCCGCTGCCGATGGAGACGCCCAGGAGGATGGTACCGGGTCCGATGATAGCCATGACGTTCTTGAAGTTGTATGGAGGGGGAGCTGGCAGGTCCATGACCCGCCAAGCGGGCAGGGCGCCGGCCTTGACCTCGCCGGCCGGCACTGCCCCTTCGTAGGTCGCCATGGTGCACCTCCTTCAAAGGGGAGCAGTTCTCCTAAGAGGAAACACAGGCCACAGTACACCCGCGATAGCGGACAGAATGGAACCAACGATGCCATGACAGCTAACTGACCTTATGGTTCGCTGCGATCACCTCCCCCTTTGTCTCCGGGGAATGCCGCGCTCCAAGGCCGGACGGTGGCCTCGCCCGGACCCGGCATCCTGTGGCGGTAGGACTTCCACGTCCCGCTTCCCGGATGGCTTGGTCCGGCCGGCACGGCAGTTTCACCCGGGTGAACCCGGGCCTGATCGCCAGCTTTCACCCTCGAAAGACGGCATTCCAGGTGACGGCGCGATCCTGCTCAGTTACAACTACAATCAACTATTTCATATTGAAGGCTGGATGTCAATACTATTTGTTATTGACGAACCCGCGTATAACAATATAATGGAAAAAGGTGAGGTAGACCAGCTGCCGAAGTCCTTCGTGGTTTGGGCCAGCGGCGCTTCGGCGCCGCGTTCGCTACGGGGAGGTAGAGGCGTGGGCAAATTGCGAGTGATGTCCTTCCACGGTGACCGAACTGTCATGTGGGATCGGCAGCAGCTGGAGGTGGGGGACCCGGGGGCACAGGAGGCGGTGCACGAGGCGGAACGAATCCTGGAGGAACAGCTGAGCCGGGGTGCAATGGCCTTTCGGGACGATGCCGGCGTTCCGCTCCGGAGGATCGATCGTTTCGAGCTCGACGCCGATCAGATTGTGACCGTCCGCAGGGTAGGCGGTGGATGACCGGGGAACTGGTGGTGGCAGTCCTGTTGTTGGTTGTCTTTCCGGCTGCTTTCGCCTTCGGGGCCCGATCATCGGGCTTGTACCCCACGTTCGTCCCCCAATGGGATCCAGCGGCCGAGATGAGGGCCTTGGCCCTGCTGCACGACGTCCTTTCGGAAGAGGAGCGGCGACAGTTGGCCGGTTCCGGGTTTCTGTCGGTTCCCAGTCCCAGCGTCGCCGGCCGGGTATACCGGGTACCGGCTCGTCCCGGCCACGTGGAGGTTTACGAGGGCGGGGAGCACGCAATGACCGTGTGCGTGCAGCCGATCGGCCCGCTGCCGTCGGGCGATCTGGTAGCGATGCACAAGTTGTTGATCGAAGGGAACGAGAAGGAGTACCTCCAGCAGGCTCGGGTTCACTGGAGTCGAGTCTGAAGCGACGGCGATCGTGGGATCTTGTTGACAAATGCAGGGGCGGGATGGGGATCATCCCCGGGAACACGTATCGGTCTTGCCGGTAGTGCTGGCTAGGCGAGGG
>JAJYNT010000042.1 GCA_021786215.1 Chloroflexota bacterium
TGGACTCCGAGGGTCCCGCCGACGACGGAGCCAACCAGCGATACCAGCCCTAGCCGGGCGTCCACGTTCCCCATTCGCCAGTGGACCAAGGTCCCCGAGGCCGCCGTCCCGGCCACCTGAGTGCTTCCGGTCCCCACCGCCGCGCTGACGGGCACCCCCATCGCCATCAAGAGCGGGGTCATGAGAAAGGCCCCACCCACGCCGGTCATGCCGGACAAGACCCCGACCGCGAACCCGAGAGCCAGCAGCACGGGCAGATTGACCCACACCTCCGCGATGGGCAGAAACATGTTGAGGTGCTGGGCCTCGCTTCCCAGCGAGCCGAGGGCGTCGGGTGCTGCCTCCACCAGGCACGTCCCGACAGCCAGCAGCACCAGAGCGACTACCGCCGAAAGGATCAACCGCCTCCGCAGCGCAGCCGCGGGCCGCACCCGCATGCCTAGCTCTCTCGGGACACCCGTGTCCTTTGACTGATCTTCACGCCCTGAGAGCAAGCCCACGATCCCAACTCCCGCCGTCTCAATCATCCTCTGGACTGAAGACGCTACCAAGGCTACTCCGCTGGCATGCCGGAGTCTGCCCTGTTGGGGCGGTCTCCTGTTGTCGGATCCAGACTCTGTGCGGGCGTGGGATCTCCGGCAGCCTGTCCCGGTGGGGCCTGCCGGGAAGAGGGGAAACGCACGACAAGGAGGGGTGGGACCTGTAGCCGGAAACGCGGCAACAGGGGGCCATTCGTGTCGTGCTGGCCGTGACAGCGTCGCCACCCAGAAGTTCCGGTCGACCTGGCGCGGGCGAGAGAGCCGAGGGGAAAGACTCTCTAAGGCAGGAGCAGCCCTTTCTTCACAGCGTAGCGGACTAGCTCGCTCCGATGATGGATACGCAGCTTCTCGAAGCATCGCTTGCGATAGGTGTCGACCGTACTGGCGCTGAGGAAGAGCCTTTCGGCTATCTCGGCACTGCTGTAGCCCTCTGCCGTGAGCTGCAGCACCTCCTTCTCTCGATCCGACAGCCTGGCGTAGCTGTCCTGCTCCTCGCCATTGCTCACCCGCTCTAGGTAGTCGCCGATAAGCATTCGGGCAGCATCGGGGCGAAGATAGGCGGCTCCCTTCGCCACGGTACGGACGGCCTCGAGCAGCTCGGTGTGGGCCGCGGTCTTGGGCACATAGCCGAGAGCGCCAACTCTGAGCACGTGGAAGAGGTACCGCTCGTGATCGTGGACCGTTAGGATCAGCACCCGGCAGGGCAACCCAAGGTCCCGGATTGCGCCGGTAGCGCGCAGCCCATCCATCCCGGGCATTGTGATGTCCATGACCACGACGTCCGGGCGGAGTTCGCGGGCTTTAGCGATCGCACCTTCCCCATCCTCCGCCTCGCCCACCACATCTATGTCCGGTTCGGACTCCAGAAGTGCCTGCACACCACGGCGTAGAGCGGGATGATCATCGCACAATAGCACTCGGATCTTGCTCATCCCCTTGCCCCCTTTCCGCTCCCTTGTGTGCTGCTGGTTGGAGAGGGATCTCGAGCCGCACCGCTGTCCAGCTCCCGGGATGGGAACAGATGTCTATCGTCCCGCCGACCAACGCCGCCCGCTCGGACATGCCGAGGATGCCCATACCCCCGTTCGCGACTCGCCGGACAGAGGGGGGATCGAACCCCAGACCGTTGTCCCGGACGGTTGCGCGCAGCTTCCCACCAGACAGCTCGATAAGAACCATAGCGGAGCTCGCATGAGAGTGTTTGGCGACATTCCTCAAGGCTTCCTGCACGATCCTGTAGGCCGCGAGCTCGATCTCCGGATCGAGACGGCCAACGGGTCCGCTGACCCTGAGGTCGACCTGTAGCTTCTCCTGGCGCGCAAACCGCTCGGCATACCATTGCAGTGCGGCCACCAGTCCGAGGTCGTCCAGCGCCGTCGGCCGAAGCTGGGCGGCCATCCGCCTTATGCTCTCGGTGGCGCCGGCTGCCAGCGCCATCAGCTCCTCGCACTGCGATCCGAGGTCCTCGAGGTTCCGGCTGGCCTGCAGTAGCTTCATACGCACCAGGAGCGAGCTGAGGATCTGGGCAGTATCGTCGTGCAACTCCAGCGCGATACGTCTCCGTTCCTCCTCCTGGGCGGTCACGGCGGCTCGAGAGAGCCGCCGGAGCTGCCAGTTGAGGTCCTCGACCTCCAGAAGGTGCTCCAGCTCGAAGAGCCGCAGCGTTCTCACGACCACCCAGGCCACCACCGGGGCCAGGAGCAGCCTCACGATCTGGACCGGCAACTGCACTATCGCCGTCGGTGCATAGGCGCCCTGGGCCTGCAGCCAGAGGATCGTGGTCGGGACCTGGGCCCCGCCCGCGAAGCCGTACAGAGCCAAGGCGGCGGCGGCTAGCCGGCAGTCGCGCCTCAGGGCCGGCATCCTGTCGAAGGACGGGGCTTTGCCCTGGAGATGGAAGGCCACAGCGCCGAGGAGAGCCGCGGGCAGGTAGAGTACATAGCGGGCAACCGCCTCGGCGCTCGCCATCGGCTCGGCCGCGAAATAGCCGCTCCCAAAGCCCACCATCACGGAGGGAACGGCGGCCCAGAGGAACAGCATCCAGGGCAACGAACGGATCCAGACACGCCCGGGCAATAGGGCCACCAGCACGCTGGCTCCGAACTGGGCCAGGCAGAGGCTGTACGCCAGCAGGAGCGCCGTGGTGAGGGGAGCCATCGCTTCCGCGAGGCCGCCGCCCAGAGGAAAGAGCTGCTGCGACAGCTCCAGCCAGGAGGCCGCGCTGTGCAGCAACCCGAAGACCGCCAGCAGCCAGAGGTACCTCGCCATAGCCAGCGCGGCGCGCGGGCGCGCCGCGACCAGGATGCTGACACTCATAGCGAAGAAGGCCAGCCCCTGGACGAAGAAGACAGCCACCAGGGTTGCCGAGCCTGTCAGATGCATCCTTGCGCACCGCCACCATGGGAGAAGCGGACCCGCGCCAGACCGCCCAGCTGGGCGTGGCGAGCCTCCTCGTCCTCTCCAGCCTGTGAGGCGAACCGCCCCGGGACAATCCGCACCAATGAGTTGAGGGAGACTTAGGAATCAACAGCCGAGCGGATCTCAGCCTTCCGCTTATGACAGGTCGCTAAAACCCCTTGTAGGGATTGGGGCCCAACTCCCGCAGCTGCGCGGCAAAGTCATTCAGCGTGAGGGGCAGCTTGTCATACTCGGCGATTGTCAACTGCTCCAGCCTCACCCTTTGGGGTTCCAGTCGCAACCGACCCAGTGTCTCCTTGACGTTTTCCATGCGGCGATTGGCCAGCTCGCTGCCCTTAATGAAGTGGCACTGGTAGTCGTCGCCGTAGCGGCATCCCAACAGGAGCACTCCGTCGATGCCACGCGACATGGCGTCGGCGATGAACACAACGTTCGTCGAACCCAGGCAGCGCAATGGGATTATCCTGAAGCTGCTGTCGTACTGCATCCGCAGGGATCCCGCCAAATCCAGAGCCGGGTAGGCGTCGTTCTCGCAGGCCAGCACGAGAATGCGCAGCTTGTCCTCGTCCTCCGGAACCTCGATGGCCTTGATCATCGAGGTGATCTGGTCGATGCTGTAGTTCTTGAAGGAGATGAGCCGCTCCGGACACGCTCCCATGCAGACACCGCAGCGCCGGCACCGGTTCGGGCTGATCTCTGGTGTCCCCTTTGCATCCTCGTTGATGGCACCGAAGGGGCACTCCTCCGTGCAGCGCTTGCACTGGGTGCAACGTTGGAGGAAGAAGGAGGGGTAGGAGAGGTCCCCCACCCTCGGGTGCAGGGCGGCCCCTTGCTCCAGCAGAGTGATAGCCTGGATGGCGCGCATGGCGGCGCCTTCGGCGTCCTGGATACAGTCCGCCACGATCATCGGCTCGCGGACGCATCCCGCGGAAAAGATGCCGGTTCGCTGCGTCTCGTAGGGCCAGCACACGAAGTTGGAGTCCGCGAAGCCGTGGTGGGCAGTGGGCATGTCCGGGCTCTGGCGGTATCGCAGCTTCAGGGCATCAATCCCGACCGGCACCATTCCCACGGCCAGGACGACGAGATCCGCCTCCAGCTTGATAACCGCGCCAAGCTGGGTGTCGTGCGCCTCAACGACCAGGTTGCCATCGCGGCCGGCCGCGACTCCGGAGACCTCCCCCCTGAGGAAGAAGACCTGGTCATCTTCCTGGACGCGTTTGTAGAAGTCCTCGTACTGGGCTGGAGTGCGGATATCCCTGTGCAGGATGTACACGTTGGCGGCGGGCCGCAGCTTGCGCACGTAGATGGCCTGCTTCAGCGACACCTGGCAGCAAACGGCCGAGCAGTAGGGGAGGTGCTCCTCATCGCGCGAGCCAGCGCACTGAACGAACAGGACCCTCCGGGGGGGCTGCCCATCCGATGGTCGGATGAGCTTGCCGTGCTTTACCTGTTCCTCCAGCATCACGCTCGTGATGACGTCCGGCAGGCGGCCGAAACCCAGGTGCTCCAGCTTCGTCGCGTCGTACGGCTGCCAGCCGGTGGCCAGAACGATGGAGCCCGCGCGGAAGTTGACGGAGTCGCGGGCGCGGTTGGCGACAACCTCGAAGTCGCCGGGTTGCCCCGACACCTCCTCTATGCTGGTAGAGGTCATGACGTTGATTCGGGGATCGGCGAGAACCTGCGACGCCAAGTCCGCGACGTTCGGGGCCTCGGGCTCCCGGTAGGGGGCGTGGGTGGGGGACACCTGATCGAACTTGAGCAGCCAGCCGCCCAACTCCTGCTCTCGTTCCACGAGAATCACGTTGCGACCCGCCCGAGCTATGCCGAGGGCGGCCGTCAGACCGGTCACGCCGCCGCCCACTACCATTGCCGTCTGTTCCACCACCGCCTGCAGCGGTTCCAGCGGATTGGTCTTCTGCACCTTGACAATCCCCATGCGAAGCTGATCCTCCGCCAGGGCCTGGGTGTCTTCATCGGCAGGCGTGTGGCTCCATGCCACCTGCTCCCGCAGGTTGACCCTCTCGACAACTATCGAGTCGAGCGAGAAGAATTCAACGTTGACTCGCGGGGAGCAGGCTACAATAACCAGTCTGTCGGAGCCTTCCCGGGTCAGATCGCCTTTAAGATCCGAAAGGCCCGCGGGTCCGCACAGGCAGGAGTGCTGGGTGACATGCGCCCCGAACTCCTTCTCGGCTACCTCCTGGAGCCGCGCAATGTCCACAGCCTCGCCGATGCCGCATCCGGTGCAGATGTGGACTCCGACCTTCGACGCCATTGGTCAACTCCTTACCACATCCTGGATTGCCAGCAGCGCCGCTGCGACCCCATCCCGCACACTCGCGGACACGTCCATCGGCCTCCTGGCTACGCCAGCGGGATGGACCCCTTCGGTGCCGTCTGGAATGAGAAAGCCGTGCTGGTCCCAGACCAGTTGCACCCCGGGGATGGCGGCTTTATTCGCGGCAGGAGCGGTTCCGATGGCAAGCACTACCATGTCCACAGCCGTCCTCGTTTTCCCACCGTACATGGTATCGTCGGCGCTGACGGTGAGCTCTCCCGTGGCTGGGTTCTCCTCGATCTTTGCCACTTTGCCTCTGAATAGCCTGACATGTCCGTCCTCGGCGATCTGCCGATAGAAGTTCTCATAGCGACCGGGCGCGCGCACATCCATGAAGAAGACGTGGACGCCGGCTTCGGGGTTTCGCTCTCGCACGTAAGTCACCTGCTTCAGCGACGCCATGCAGCAGACCGCCGAGCAGTATGGAAGGTGGTTCTCGTCGCGCGAGCCGGCGCACTGAACGAAGGCGACGCTGGTAACCTCCTTGCCGTCTGACGGGCGGAGGATCCGGCCTCCGGTGGGGCCGTCACTTGCGGCCAGTCGCTCCATCATGACGTTGGTGATCACATTGCCGAAGCGCCCCAGACCCAGGTTGACCAACCGAGTGGCATCATATGGCATCCATCCGGTGGCTATGACAACAGATCGGACCTGCAGCCGGAGGTGTTTGGGAAAGCTGCCCAATTCGATCGCCCCATATCGGCACGCGGACACGCACTCGGTGCACTCCTTGTTGGCACAAGCAGCGCGATCGATCACGTACTTGTAGGGCATTGCGGTCAGACAGGGCAGATAGATGGCAGTCGTCTCCCCCATGCCGTAGTTGAAAGCGTTCGTCCTGTGTCCGGGGCACACCTCGATGCAATCTCCACAGGCAGTGCACTTCTCCAACGACACGTAACGTGGATTGAGCGTGAGATTGACCTTGAAGTCTCCACGCTGCCCAGACAACTGCTCGACCTCGGCCTGAGTAAAGTAGGAGATCCGGGGATTGGTCTTGAGCCGCTTGAAGTACAGCTCCAGGCCGCAGGCTGGAGGGCAGAGCTTGGGGAAGAACTGGTGCATGCGAGCGACCCTTCCGCCCAGGAAGGGCTCTTTCTCGACCAGGACGACGCTGTAGCCTGCTTCCGCAGATTCGAGGGCAGCACTCAACCCCGCCATCCCGCTGCCCACCACAAGGATGTCCGTTTCGATAGTCATCGCCTTGCTCCTTGGCTCTACCCCGAGACTGTCACCCTCAGCGCGCACGGTGGGCCCAGCGAAGGGGTCACACCTTTCGCGCTGCCAGCCTTTTGGCTCTGGGTACCTCGGGCCGGCAGCGCTCTGGAAGGGAGGGAACGCTACTCCACCAGCTGGACGTACGGTTTCGTGAACATCTCCCACTCGCCAGTGGCCTCGTGGAACCTGGAGTTGACGAACTTCCTCCAGTTGTCGTCGTCGACAGCGGGGAAGTCCGTCCGATAGTAGTAGCCCGGCCAGCGGGTCTCCTTCCGGAACAGCATATGTCGCACGTGTGCCTCTGCCGTCCAGACTCGGTGGACCAGTTCCCAGCAGCGCAGCAACTCATGCTGGTTGCGAGCGGCCATGCTGTTGTGCAGATCCTCATTCAGGAGCCCCAACAACTCGAGGCCCCGTTCCAGCATCGGCCCGCTGGTTCGGTACCAGGTTCCGGAGCCAGCGGCGTAGTCATCCATGATCTTCTGAAGCCGGTTCAAGCCGGCTTTGGGCAAGATGTACTTGGGGTTGACTTCTTCGACGGTCGAGGCGCCCTTGTTTGCCTCGAAGGTCTGGTAAGGTTTGAAGAGATCGCCTCTGATGGCGTTCACCCGGTCCTCATCCACTCGAACATCGCCGGGGTTGTCGGCGCAGTAGGCCACCGCGGCTTTGGCCGCGAGTCTGCCCTCTGTGAACGAGCCTGAAGAGAACTTGTGCGGCGCGGCTCCCACGCCATCGCCCGCGGTGAACATGCCCCTCACCGTCGTCATGCGGTTGTAGCCCCAGAAGTAGTCCGCCGGGGCCAGGTCTTCCGGTCCGCTCACCCACATTCCCGAGCAGCCGGAGTGCGACCCCATGATATAGGGTTCGGCCAGGGTGAGCTCTGAGGGCATCTCCTGTGGATCGACGTTCTGTGCGGCCCACAGCAGCGCCTGAGAGCAGGTCATGTCCAGGAAGTCCTCCCAGGCCTCAGACTCCAACTCTCGCAACCTCTTCTTGTCTCCGCCTGAGAGCTTTGCCAGGGCATCATTGGTCCGCATGAAGATCGGGCCCTTGCCCTCCATCATGTCCATCATCATTTGATGGTTGCGGAGGGGGGTAGGTGTCGGCTTGGCTGTGCCGTATGGCTCGTACTTCTTCAGCTCTGCCTCGCGGGTCACGATATAGTTCTCATTGTTGGCGTTCGTGGCCAGCGACTTGAGCAGGAGGAACCAGGCGCCGACAGGACCGTAACCATCCTTGAAGCGGCTGGGAACGAAACGGTTCTCCATCTGGGTCATCTCGGCGCCTGCTTGCGCCTGCATGGCGAAGGTAGAACCGGTGTCAAAGATGGCATACCAGGTACGACCCAACCCCTCAGCCACAGAGCGCGGCCGGAAAAGCAGCGTCGCGCCGCCGCAGGTGACGATCACTGCCTTCGCCTTGAAGACGTACATTTTTTCGTCGCGAACGCTGAAACCGATGGCCCCGGAGATTCTGCCGGGATCGGAAGGGTCGTTAAGCAGATGGGTAACCATCACCCGTTCGTAGAGGTTCTCCGGCCCGATCGCCGTCTTGGCCGCCTCAGATACGATGGTCTTGTAGGACTCGCCGTTGATCATGATCTGCCATGGACCCTCGCGGAAGTACTTCCCATCGGATGTCTTCCAGATCGGAAGGCCCCACTCTTCGAAGAGGTGGACGGAGGAGTCAACGTGTCGAGCGATGTCGTAGACCAGGTCCTCTCGAACTATCCCCATCAGGTCCGTGCGGACGTACCGAACGAAGTCCTCCGGGGTTTTCTCACCCCACCTCTGTCCGAGATAGGTGTTGATGGCGGAGAGCCCCTGCGCCACAGCGCCGCTTCTTTCGATCGCGGCCTTCTCCACCAGCACGACCTTCAAGTTCTTGCCCCAGTACTTGGCCTCGTAGGCCGCACCACATCCCGCCATGCCGCCGCCAAGGACCAACACGTCGGAGTTGACGACTTCGACCTCGGGATTCGCTATCATCTCTTCTCCTCCTACCGCTTCATCCTGGGCAGCGCGTCGATCTTCAACCAGCTCGGCTCACCCGACAGCTCCTGGCTCCTCAAGCCCGCCTCGGTGGGTTCCACCATGTCGGGATACGGGACAACCGAACCCTCCGGCTTGGTCCGGGTGGGGAACTTGAAGCGCTTGACACGACCGTCGCGGAACTGCACGGTCCACATGATGGAGTCGGTGCCTCTCATCGGCACCAGGCTGGCACCGAGTGGAACGAAATCGGCGTAACCTCTCACGTCAATCGCCTGGGTCGGGCAGATCTTGACGCAGGAGAAGCACTCCCAGCAGAGATCAGGCTCCTGGTTGTACGCCTTGTTCGTCTCCTTGTTGAGAGTCATGAGATCGTTGGGACAGACATACTGGCACGCTGTCTTGTCCTTGGCCTTGCACCCGTCGCACTTTTCTGGGTTAACGAAACTCGGCATGTCTTAGCCTCCCCCAATACTTGATCCTGAGCCCCTTCGCTATGGGCAAATACCGACTAGCCCAAGGTCTCCAGGAAGTCAGCTGCCACGTCCACAATCTTCTTATGGAGCACCAGGTCCAGTAGCCGGTCCTTCACCTCCCTCGGCAGCAACTCGATGGTCCCTGTAGTGGCTGTGTCGCA
>JAJYNT010000441.1 GCA_021786215.1 Chloroflexota bacterium
GTCCTGCCAGCAGCATGGCCGACTTCAACTGGGCGCTCGCCACCGGAAGGGCGTAATCTATCCCCACAAGCTGGCCACCCCTCACAGCCATTGGCGGCAGAGTGTCCCCATTCCGAGCCCACAGCTGCGCGCCCATCTTCCTGAGGGGATCTATCACCCTCTTCATCGGGCGAGAGCAGAGCGACTCGTCCCCTGTGATGATCGAGAGAAATGGTTGGCCCGCCAGGAGACCGGCCAGCAGCCGCATGGCGGTTCCCGAGTTTCCGGCGTCCAGAACCCCCTTCGGCTCTCGCAGTCCACGCAGCCCGCCCCCCACCACCCGAACTACACCGGGCTTTCCCAACTGCTGGATCTCGCATCCCAGAGCTCGGAGGCAGCGAAGCGTAGACACGCAATCCGCACCGGGACCGAGGTTCGAGATAGTCGCCTCGCCCTCGGCGATGGCGTTCAACATCAGAGCCCGATGAGAGATGGACTTGTCCCCTGGGACCCGAAGCTCACCTCGCAGCCGTCGCGCCGCCTGCACCACGCGAGTGCTCATGCGGCCACCACCGCGGCATCGACCTCGCCGGCAACCTTGCGACCGACCGCAGCCCCGACCATGCGCAGCGAGCCCATCAACTCCGCGAAATTGGGCAGGTTCAGCGACTGCGGGCCATCCGAAGCGGCGGTATCCGGCGAGGGATGGACCTCGATCAGCAGCCCATCGGCGCCAGCGGCCACTGAGGCCAACGACATTGACTTCACCAGGTACCACTTCCCGGTTCCGTGGCTCGGGTCCACCACTACCGGCAGGTGGCTGAGTCTCTTGACTACCGGCACAGCGCTCAGGTCCAGGGTGTTTCGAACAGCCGTCTCGAAGGTGCGGATCCCACGCTCGCAGAGGATGACGTTGAAGTTGCCTGAAGCCATGATGTACTCGGCTGCCATCAGCCACTCCTCGATGGTCGCAGCCATGCCGCGCTTCAGCAAGACCGGCTTCTCAGTCTTGCCCACTTCTCGGAGTAGCGGGAAGTTTTGCATGCTCCGGGTACCGAGTTGAAGAATGTCGGCGTGCTCTGCCACCACCTGGACCTGATCCGGCTCCATCACCTCTGTTATGATCTTGAGACCGGTGCGCTCTCGAACCTCCGCCAGGATCCGGAGTCCATCCTCGCCCATTCCCTGGAAGGAGTAGGGGGAGCTTCGGGGCTTGAAGGCGCCGCCACGCAGCACCTTTGCTCCCGCCGCCTTTACTGCCAGTGCCGCCTCCATCATCTGGTCGAGGCTCTCGACAGAGCAGGGGCCCGCCATCACCATCACTTCCGGCCCGCCAATCTCGAGGTCACCCACTCGTACTATGCTGTCGAAGGGCTTGAACTCCCGGCTCGCCAGCTTGTAAGGTTTGCTGACGGGGGTGACCCTCTCCACCCCCGGGAGCATCTCCAACTGCTCCCCCAGCTGTGGCTCGAATCGGGTACCGATCACCCCAATCACGGTGCGCTCCTCTCCTCCAGACAGGTGGCCCTGCAGCCCCTTGCTCTCCAGACGCTTCAGGACTCCCTGGATCTCCTCTTCTTTGGCATGGCTCGACATGATCACGATCATAGTGGCTTCCCTCTCCCTTCCACTTCCATCATCGAACAAACAGAAGGAGCAGAGGATTTCTCCTCTGCTCCTTCGGCATGACGGGGTCTGGGGATCCCTATCGACTAAGGAGCCCCGTCATGCCGGCTTCTAAAGTAATACCAGGAATACCAGGCTGTTGCTGCCATCGGTCTTTCGATAACACAAGATCTCGGGTCCACCCCGAGCTATCCACGCGGCAGTATACGGTGGTTCCAATGCCCTGTCAACAATGAAAACGTGTCGACCATAGCCAGGCTGCCGCGTCGGGTGAAACAGCGCAACTACGGATGCGCTTCAGGCGGACGAGTCACCAAAAGCTCCTGTTCGTTCACCCGCAACTCAAAGACGTCGGGTCGGTTGTAGTGCCCGACGACGTCGAAGTCGAACCTTGCCTCCGCGATCCTATCCAGCGCCAGTTCCGCCACAAGGATGCCTTCCTCACCGAAGAGCGGCCCGGCAATGTATCCCCCCAAGGGATCAACTATTGCGCTTCCCCCTCGACTGATCACCTCCGGCCCGGGCCCGATATCCTCCCACTCCGCCGGGATGTCCGACCTTGTCATGAACTGGTTGCTGGCCAGCACGAAACAGCGACCCTCCAGCGCGATGTGGCGGATCGTCGCCTGCCAGGAGTCACGGTTGTCCGCGGTGGGAGCCACGTAGATCTCCACCCCTTTGGTGTACATCGCCATGCGGGCCAGCGGCATGTAGTTCTCCCAACAGATCAGTCCACCAACGATCCCGAACGGGGTATCGATCGTGGTCAGCGTGCTGCCGTCTCCATCGCCCCAGATCAACCTTTCCGAAGCTGTGGGCTTCAGTTTGCGGTGCTTGCCAAGCAGGGTGCCGTCCGGACCGAAGTAGAGCAGCGTGTTGTAGAGGGTGCCGCCCCGGATACCAGGGACTCGCTCGCTCACCCCCACCACAGCATAGATCGATGATTTCGCGGCTGCCGCCCCCAGCGCCTCGGTGATCGGCCCCGGCACCTCCACGCTGTTGGCCCAGTATTGGGCAAAGGCTCTACGCCCGGCGTCGCTTCGACTGCCAACAACCGATCCAAAGCCGAGCCCTCTAGGATAGCCGGGGATCAGGAGCTCCGGCAGCACAGCTAGTTCCGCTCCTCGCGCGGCGGCTTCAGCTATCAGACGACACGCCTTATCCGCTGTCGCGTCCCGGTCCAGCCTTACCGGTGATGCCTGCACGACCGCAACTCTAACCGACTCGCGCATCTCGACGAGACTCCTTCCATCGGAGGTTTTGGAGAGGGAGCCCTCCACCATGCCTGCCCATTATATAAAGGGCAGGCTGAGAAGTCACCCAGACCAACATCTACAATTACTTGACGGTTCCCTCGAGCCGGTGATATAAAGGCTCCAGGTCAACGCTAACCTCATTCATCTCCGCGAGGTTGGCCTGTGGCCCTCTTTTGTTAACGCCACCACGATGGTGGACGGTCCTCTTTGCCTTGTGTCCCATGGTTGGGACAGGACACTTGCGAGGCAGATGCACCTCCGGTGCAGGGCCCAGCAGTCGCATCGCCTATCCAATACCCAGCAATCGTTCGTCGTGGCCCATCGAGATCCAGCACTGGACACCATTACATGGAGGTCAACAAGTGTCATCGGAGAACGAAAAGTCGCGCATTTCCCGCCGGGCCTTCCTTCGCGTTGCAGCGCTTGCCTCGGGCAGTATTGCCCTGACGGCCTGTGGCGCCCCCGGCACACCAGCCACCGGTTCACCGGCTCCCGGGGCCGCCAGCTCATCCGGGGCCGCAGCAGCGGGCACACCCGCGGCCGCGGGCTCGACGACAGGGGCGGGAGCGGCACAAAAGGGCGGCATCCTACGGGCAGCAATTATCGGTGAACCCCCTTCCCTGGACCCGCAGTGGACAACCGCCAACGTGACCACAGAGGTCACCTGCCACATCTGTGAAACCCTCTTCACCCTTGACGAAAAGCTGAACAACACCCCATTGCTGGCGGAGTCCCTGGAAACCTCCAAGGACGGTCTGACCAACACCATCAAGCTGCGGAAGGGCATCCACTTCCACAACGGCAAAGAGATGACCGCGGAGGATGTCGAGGCGTCGCTGCTCAGGTGGAGCAAGCTGGCCGGCCAGGCCAAGATGCTATTCCAACGATTGGACAGCATCAGCAAACCGGATCCCTACACCATGGTCTTCAAGATGAAGACCCCCTACGCGGTCTTCGATTCGGTCCTCAGCTTCCGCTCGCAGGGCGCGGTGATCATGCCGAAGGAGGAAGTGGAGGCGGCGACCGAGAAGAAGCAAATCACCAAGCCCATTGGCACCGGCCCATACAAGTTCGTCGAGTGGCAAAAGGACCGCTACGTTCGGGTAACCCGCTTTGAGAACTACCACAACGGCATTGGGAACAAACCGAACGGTGCAGGCGGTCAGCGCCCCGTCTACCTGGACGAGATCCGCTTTATGCCTGTTCCGGACCAATCAGTGAGGGTGGCGGGCATCCAGTCCGGCGACTACGACTACGCCGAGGGCATCAACCCGGACCAGTTCAAACTGTTGAAGGACTCCAAGACGGTGACCACCGTGGTCAGCAGCGTGCCCACCAAGTGTCCGACGCACTACATCAACAAGAAGTCACCGATCACCGGTGACGTGAAGCTGCGGCAGGCCATGATGGCCGTCATCGATCCGGGGGCAGCCTTGAAGGCGGGATGGGGCTCCTCCGACTTCTACCGCGTTAGCGGCGCGCTGATGCCGAAAGAGGGACCCTGGTACACCGAGGTGGCCACCGACAAATTCAACGTGAAGAACCTGGACCAGGCCAAGCAGCTACTCGCCCAGTCCAAGTACAAGGGTGAGCCGATTCGCTACCTGACCACCCAGGAATACCCCAATATGTACCAGGAAGCCGTGGTCTTGAACCAGAACTTCCAGTCCCTCGGACTCAACACCAAGCTCGAGGTGATCGACTGGGCATCCCTGATATCCCGGAGGGCCAAGCCAGACCAATGGGAACTGTTCGTCACCTGGAATGGATACTATACCGACCCATCCCTAATGGACTGGATGAACCCGGACTACCCGGGCTGGTGGACCAATCCCCAGATCGACGCGCTGCGCACGAAGCTGCTCGAGACCACCGATCCGAAGGCGCGCTTCAGCATCTTCGAGGACATCCAGCGCCTCTTCTACGAGCAGGTACCCATTCTGAAGCTGGGCGACGTCCTGGACCTCTGGCTCACGAGCCCGAAGCTGAAAGGGATCGGGACCTATCCTACACCCTTCTTCTGGGACGCCTACTTGACCAAGTAAGACAGCCTTGGTGGTGCGTCCGGCAAGTTCACCGCACCTGTGCCCGCCGCTAAAGCAGCGGGCTGAGAGGCTGTAGGAGTGTGTAGGGGCCCAGCCCAGTTTACTGGGCTTCGTCTTTTCAGCCCGAAGCTTGAGCCTCGGGCAAGACTTAGTGAGGAGTCGCGGTGGGCACACAGATAGTTCGTCGCTTGCTGGCACTTGTGCCGGTGCTGGCCGTTGTGGGTGTCGTCGTCTTCGTGCTGGTGCACGTTGCGCCCGGCGACCCCGCGGCGGTTATGGCCGGCAACGAAGCAACCCCTGAGCGGGTTGCACAACTGCGCCACGAGATGGGTCTCGACCGGCCAGCGTGGGAACAGTTCGTGACCTGGGTTGCCAGTGTCGCTAGAGGAGACCTCGGCCAATCCTACTTCCTCGACCAGCCGGTCTCCGTCTCGCTGGCCCAGCGCGTCGAGCCGACCGGACTCCTCACCCTGTACGCGCTGCTGTTCTCCATCATCATCGGCCTCCCGGCCGGCATCATCGCCGCCCTCAGGCGCAACTCCTGGATCGATCGCCTCACCATGGTGACCTCCCTGGGAGGGGTCTCCATCCCCCCATTCTGGCTCGGCATCCTCCTTATCCTGGCCTTCGCCGTCTGGCTTCGGCTGTTGCCGGCTGCCGGCTACGTCTCCTTCGCCAAGGACCCAATCGAGAACTTCCGCTACCTCGCGATGCCCGCCTTCTCCCTCGGTCTGCAGTCGGCGGCGTTCCTCGCTCGGGTGGTCCGCTCCAGCATGCTGGACGTGCTGCACGAGGACTACGTGCGCACTGCCAGGTCGAAGGGACTGCGTGACCGCATCGTGCTGGTTCGCCACGCCCTGCCCAACGCGATGATCCCCGCCCTCACCGTGATCGGCAACTCCATGGGCACCCTGCTTGGAGGAGCTATTGTCACCGAACAGGTGTTTAACCTGCCGGGGATAGGGCGGCTGATCGTGGAGAGCGTGCTGCGCCGGGACTTCCCGGTCATACAGGGTGCGGTGCTCGCCATCGCTGCTGTCTACGTGCTGGTCAACCTCCTGGTGGACATCGCATACGTGGTCGTCGATCCGCGAATACGGGAGAGGGGTCACCGATGCTGGTAGACGGTCTCGTGCTTCGAGTTTCTCCATCGGCTTCTTCTCGCGCTTCCCGATGGCACTGGGTCTGGCTGCTATCACGCGACTCAGGCGCCGTGCTGGGCAGCGTCATCCTTTTGCTAGTGACTGTCTCCGGCTTTGTCGGCCCCTACCTGAGCGGATGGGACGTGCTCAAGGTAGACCCCATGAACCGCCTTCTTCCACCATCGAGCAGCCACTGGCTGGGAACCGACGGCTTCGGACGAGACATACTTACCAGGGTGTTGTTCGGAGCCCGCATCTCGCTGTGGGTGGGTCTGGCCACCATGATCGGCTCCACTGTGCTGGGAACCGCGGTCGGGTTGATCGCGGGCTATTTCAGGGGCATAGATGGTATTATCATGCGGGTGATGGATGGCTTCATGGCCTTCCCCAGCATCCTGCTGGCCATAGCGATCATGGCCAGCCTGGGTCCGCGCACGGAGAACGTGATCGCCGCCCTGACGATAGTGTACCTGCCACGCATCGCTCGACTGGTGCGCGGCCAGGTGCTGGTGGTGCGCCAGATGCTGTTCGTGGAGGCAGCCCAGGCTCTGGGGGCCAGCAGTTGGCGTATACTGCTGCTGCACACCCTTCCCAACTGTGTCTCACCCCTGATCGTGCAGGGAAGCTTCACCTTCGCATTCGCCGTGATCAGCGAGGCCTCACTCTCCTACCTCGGAGCCGGAGTGCCGCCCGAGCTGCCGACCTGGGGCAACATGCTGCATGAGGGAGTACCATTGATGGCGGCAGCATGGTGGATGTCGGTCTTCCCGGGCATCGCGATAGCCATCACGGTGCTCAGCCTGAACCAGCTGGGGGACGGGTTGAGGGACTCGCTGGATCCTCGGATTCAGAAACAGTGACCCTTTGCTATCATCACCATACATTCCTTATGGGAGACAGCTCATGAACAGTTACGCCGGCAGCATCGGGCAGTCCAAATGGGAGTTGGATACCCCGGCGCTGCTAATCGATTTGCCGGCCATGGAGCGCAACATCGCTCGCATGGCCGCCTTCTTCGCGGATAAGAAGGCAAAGCTGCGCCCCCACTCGAAGACGCACAAGTGCCCGACCATTTCGCACAAGCAGCTGGCTGCCGGCAACGCCGTGGGTGTAACCTGCGCCAAGCTTGGCGAGGCCGAGACGCTGGCGGCGGCCGGGATCAGGGATATCTTGATCGCCAACCAGATCGTGGGACCACAGAAGATAGCGCGCCTGGTAGGGTTGGCCCACCACGCCGACGTTATGGTCGCCGTCGACGACCCCGTCAACGTGGAGCAGCTGTCAGCTGCTGCCGTTGATGCCGGTGTGCGGTTGCGTGTGCTGGTTGAGGTCAACATCGGCATGAATCGGTGCGGAGTGGAGCCGGGCGAGCCCGCGCTGGAACTTGCCCGCAAGGTAGCTGAGTCCAAGGGGTTGCGCTTCATGGGACTGCAGGGCTACGAAGGTCACCTCGTCATGCACCCGAACCTGGAGGAACGCCGGCAGCGAACCCTTGCCGCCATGAAATCGCTGGTCGATACTCGGCGGTTTATCGAGGGATCAGGCCTGGAGGTGGCCGTAGTCAGCGGGGGTGGCACGGGTACCCACGACATCACGGGCACGGTGGATGGGGTGGACGAAATCCAGGCCGGCTCCTACATCTTCAACGACGTCCGGTACCGGTCGGTCGGCGCACGCTTCGACTGCGCCCTGACGGTGCTGGCCACAGTAATCAGCCGGCCCAACCCGACGCTGGCGATCACCGATGCCGGACACAAGGTACTCACCAGCGAGTTCGGTCTGCCGGAGTTGGTGGGTATCGACGGCGCGTCGCTGATCGGCCTCTCGGAGGAGCATGGCAAGGTGGGATTCAAGACTCCCAACCGAGAGCTGCGCCCAGGCGATAGGGTGGAGTTCATACCTAGCCACGGATGCACGACCATAAACCTTTTCGATCACTACCATGCCATCCGCGACGACCGACTGGAGGCCGTCTGGGAGATCGCCGGCCGGGGCAAGTCACGTTAAGCATTCCGACACAGCAAGTGTGTAGTTTTGTGGGGACACCCCACACCCCGCCAGGCGCTGCGCCCTGGACCCGCTTTCCACGACGCAGCTGAAAGGAAGCACCGACATGGCACATACACTCCGTCTCGGCGAGCTCACCCGCGAGGATGTGCGGGAGTTGGCACCCCATGCGACGGTGATTCTGCCCACCGCCTCAACGGAACAGCACGGACCCCATTTGCCGTTAAGCACGGATACCCTGCTGGGAGAAGCGGTGGCTCTCAGGGCGGCAGAGCTAGCCTCGGCAGAGGTGCCTGTGGTCGTGGCCCCTGTGCTAAACGTCGGCATCTCCGGGCACCACCTCTTCTCCTGCGCTCTCTCCCTCAGGAGTAGCACGTACCTCGCCATGCTGAACGACGTGGCCGACAGCCTGGTGACAAGCGGTTTCAAGCGAATCTTCATCCTCAACTCTCACGGAGGAAACGACGAGGTCGTGAAACTGCTGGCGAAGGAGTTGGTGCTTCGCCACGAGGTGGCTGTGGCCGCCGGCGGATATTGGGAACTGGCAGAATCGGCCATTCTGAAGGCTGGAGGGGAGCAGGTGGGACGGCTGCCGGGTCACTCCGGCGGCTTCGAGACGGCGATGGTCATGGCTGTCGCCCCGGAACTGGTGCGCGAGGACCGGATGCCGGCGAGTGACCCGCAACCAGCACCGATATTCGCGCGGGGCATCGCAAAGGGACTTGTGGTGCAAAAACACGGCGAATGGGCCCGCAGCGGCGGCTATACCGACGCACCGACAAGAGCCTCGGCTGAAGCAGGAAAGATCCTGCTGGACGCCATAAGCCGGGCCGTTGCCGGTGCCATCGTGGCCTTCCACAGGGCATCCGGCAGTTAGCAATTCGCCAAACTGGTCTTGATTCGTAGGGCGGGGGCTTGTCCCCATACGCGTTAACTTAAGCATAGGCTGGTTGTAGTAGGACCTCGTTCATATGCGCAACCCTTTGAGGAATAGTGGACGGCTCCCCGAGAA
>JAJYNT010000158.1 GCA_021786215.1 Chloroflexota bacterium
CGCCAAGACGGGCGACCTCAGTTTGATCACGAACGTCGCTTAGCAACTGATTGACCTCGGTCCCGGAGACACGGAGAACGCGAAGCCATTTGGCGGATATCTCCCTGTCTCTATGGCCGAGGAAATCACAGAAGATCCGCTGCCTCCGGTCAAATTGGGAACTCTAGAACAAAGGGGACGCCAGCAAGACGTATCGTCTGGAGTCGGGTTCGGGAGGATGGCTAGCTTTCGATCTTCCTGCGACCGGACTCGAAAACCCTTTCGACTCCAGACGGCACGTCTCGCCGTCGCAGGCCGCCGCGCAAGTTCTCCTCGATGTGCTCAATGTGCTCATGCATGGCAATCGAGGCGGCATTGCGATCCCGGAGGCGAATCGCCTCGAAGATCCGACGGTGGTCTTGATGTGAGAGGCTCAACCGCTGGGTGGCGGATAGCGCGGCGGAGCCAAGCCGGTGGAATAGGAAAAGCTCCGAAGAGACGAAGCGCCGGTAGACCGCATTGCGCGTGGCCTGCGCGATAGCCACGTGGAACCCCGTGTCCAGACCGATGCCCCTGGTCTCGTCGTCCAACGGGGTGTGGAGGTTATCATCCATCCGCACGAGATCCTCGCTGGTGGCTCGCTCGGCGGCTAGTCCGGCCATGGGAACTTCCAGGAAGCGCCTGACCTCCAGCAAATCCAAGATACCGGCATCCTCGATCGCTTGAGAGATGGTATTGGGGCCCTCCGGCGCTGGTTGCAGTTCGGCCACAAACCTGCCGTAACCAACCCTGCTGGTAACCAGTCCGGCGTTCTCCAGCACCCTGAAAGCCTCTCGCAGGGTCGCCCTACTGACCGAGAGGGTGAGAGCTAGCTCCCGCTCCGGAGGCAGGCGGTCCCCGGGGCGCAACTCCCGCTCCTCTATCAGGTTTCGGAACTGATCCACGATGACCTCGTAGGTCAGCGTCCTCTGGACCTTTTCAAACCTGCTCGCGTCGTTACCCATCTCACGGCCTTTCCATCGGTCTGACTCACCGGGTTCGCGCGTCAGCCGATTTGTCACCAGGCTCCCATGCCCGTCTCAAACAACAGAGACCTGCCACAACACGGTGATCGAAGCCGAGGGCATCGACAGCATCGAGGACGGCTGGTCAGTCCGCTAGGCCAATCCTAGCACGGTTGAAAGTCTCCCAGCAAGACGAACCGTCCAGACATCCCACACCAAACCCAGAAGAACCCAGAGGAACAGCTTGACAACCTCGATCAAGCTCATTATTCTGTGGTCTGCTGGGCTAACCACTATCCCACTGACCCAATCTCCAATTCGTTCGTCCGGGAGTCCAGAGCCTCTCAACTCTGCCTCAGGAGTGGTAGGAGAGTGGGCCAGTATCTCAGTAGCAGTGAGCGTCTCATTCTCCGCTGGTGCACCTCTCCTCTACGAAGGAGGGGACCGCGCAATGCCGCGCGACGCAACGTAGCCGGCAACTCATCCGTTCGATCTCCAGTTCCATCATTCATGCGTGTGCTGTCGTAGCCTCGAATGCCCTGAGAGGACTAAGGTTCAAGTCTGCTATTGGTGGGCCGCGCCATATGCTGCGCATCATGCCGTCGTGTTGAGGGGGTTGCATGGAGAACAGGGCCACAAAGAAATCGCTGTTCACTCACTGTGTGGAATGGGTGGCGACGCTGCTGCTACTCATCCTGGTCGCCCTAGTCACGGCACAGGTGTTCATGCGCTATGTCATGCAATCTCCCCTAACGTGGAGCGAGGAGATGGCGAGGATGACCTTCGTCTGGTTCGCCTTCGTCGGTGCGGGCATCGGCTTTCGTTATCACCAGGACCTGCGCGTGGTCTTCTTTGCCGAGATGCTACCGCTGCGTCCCCGTCTCTATCTGCAGCTAGCCGTCCATCTCGTCGAGGTCGCCTTTATGGGGGTTCTCTTGTACAACGGCTGGGTCCTCTGCCAGCTCCTCTTCCCCACTCCCACTCCAGCCCTCTACTGGTCCGAGGATACCTTCTATGGGGGCGTCATCGCTGGCGGGGTAGTAATCCTCGCCTATGCCCTGCTGCGGGCAAAGGAAACCATGGATGACATCCGTGAAGTAGGAAGGAGCAAATAGCGGCACATGCTTCTCCTACTCTTCGTATCCATGATGGTGTTCATAATTCTGGGGATGAACGTCGGCATCTCCATGGGTCTCGCAAGCCTGACCTACATCCTCTTTCAAGCAAGCACCGGGAACATGACGCCCCTTACGATCATCCCGCAGAAGATGGTCAACGGCGTCAACTCATTCCCGCTGCTGGCAGTGCCCCTCTTCATGCTGGCCGGAGAGCTGATGAACCGAGGCGGCACCACCGAGCGGTTGGTCCGCTTCGCGACCGGGCTCGTGGGCCACATCACCGGGGGACTGGCCAACGTGGTGGTGGTGGTGAACATGATCATGGCCGGCATGTCCGGCTCTGCCGTCGCCGATGCAGCCGCCACCGGTTCCGTCTTGATCCCGGCCATGAAGAAGGCCGGCTATCCCGCGGCCTTCGCGGCCGCCATCGTGGGCGCCGCGGCCGCGATCGGTCCCATCATCCCCCCCAGCATACCTATGGTGCTGATCGGCTCCATGGTGGAGATCTCCGTGGGCCGGATGTTCGCAGGGGGTTTCATTCCAGGCATAATGATTGGCCTGGGCCTGATGATATGGACCCGGGTGGTGGCTAAGCGAGAGGGTTTCCCCCTGGAACCTCGGATGGCTTGCGGTGAACTGTTGCAGTCCACCAGGGAGTCGGTGCTGGCGCTCCTGATGCCACTCGCGATCGTCGGTGCCATAGTGAGCGGGGCCACGACCCCTACCGAGGCCGCCATGGTCGGTGTGCTCTACGCCCTGGTCCTCGGGCTCTTCATCTACCGCGAGCTGCACATCCGTGACTTGCCGGAGATCTTCGTCGGCACGGCGGTCAGCTCGGGCGGGGTGATGCTGGCCGTAGCGGGGGCGACCCTTTTTGGCTGGATCGCCACCGGCGAGAACCTCGGCCCTCTCGTAGCCAATTTCCTCTTGACGGTCTCGGGCCACAATGTCGCCATCATCAAGGCGTTGATGCTGATGATCGTCTTCATCCTTGGCCTGCTGATGGAGCCGATTCCCGCCCTGGTGTTGATGGTGCCTATCCTTCTACCGGTCGCAAAATCCATTGGTATGGATCCAGTCCAGTTCGGAGTTCTCTTTACCGCCACGATCACCGTTGCCATGGGTATGCCGCCGGTAGGCCTAACTCTCATGCTCATGACCTCAATTTCCAGGGAGCGAATGACAGAAGTAGGCAAGGCTATCCTCCCAATGGTGGTTGTCAGCCTCATCGTTCTGGTTATCTGCACCTACGTGCCAGAGACAGTGCTCTGGCTGCCCAATCTGCTCATGGGGGCCGAGAAGTAGAGGAACCGCCACCAAAGCAGCCTGTGGAGGAGAGGCATTGGAGTCTTCGTATAGCAGCTTGTCAGGCAAGGTAGCCATCGTGACCGGAGCCGCTCAGGGCATCGGTCGCACGGTCGCCGAGACCCTGGCAGCTCACGGGGCCAGAGTGGCCCTGGTCGACGTCAAGCCGGATCTGGTGGAGCAGGGGGTCACTGCCATCGTCGATCAGGGTGGAACGGCCGTCGCCGTATCCGCCGATGTGACCAACATTCAGCAGGTCAGGCAGATGGTCGACCGCGTGGTGACGGCCTTGGGCACCGTGGACATCTTGGTCAACAACGCCGGGGTGCTGCGCAACACGCCCATCGTGGAGATGGCTGAAGAAGAGTGGGACCTTGTGCTGGACGTCTGTCTCAAAGGCGCCTTCCTCTGTTCCCAGGCTGTGCTCCCCATCATGATGTCGAAACGATACGGCAAGATAGTGAACATTTCATCCCTCGCAGCACGGAGCACCAGCGTCCTGGGAGGGGCAGCCTACACCTCAGCCAAGGCGGGCTTGCTTGGCTTCAGCCGGCATCTGGCGAGAGAGGCAGCCCCTTACGGGATCAACGTCAATGCGCTGTGCCCCGGGGCGACGGACACTCCGATGACCCGGGGAGGTGCCGGCGGCCCCGAGCAGTTCGAAGATATGGGAAAAAGGGTGCCGCTCGGGCGCTGGGGAGTACCCCAGGATCAAGCCAACGCAGTCCTGTTTCTGGTATCGGAAGCGTCCTCCTTCATCACTGGAGCCACTATCGACGTCAACGGCGGGCAGATCATGGTGTAGGAAACTGTTGAGCAGGGCAAAGCCACGGGAGCCGTCCAAGATTGGCAATGTAGCGAGACCGGTAACGATCGGTCCGCTGCGAGCATCTTTGGAAACCAGGCAGAGGCTCGAATACTGACAGGAGGGAATCCCATGGAAGACAGAGGCCACGCGGAGACCGAGTCCACGCGCCACCTAAACCGGCGCACATTCCTTAAGGCTGCCCTCGGCGTTGCCGGCACAGCCCTGCTAGCGGCCTGCGCCCCATCGAAAGCGCCTAGCCCCACGGTTGCCCCCGCCAAGGCGGCTGCTGCCCAGCCCACCACCGCGCCCGCATCAGCGGCAGCACCTACCGCGGCAGCCAGTAGCAACCCCCAGCAGCCCCTGCATTTCAAGTCCGGCACCACCGAGCCACCATCCAGCCCGGTTGCCGCCGGATGGATAAAGTACGTCAAGCTGATCGACGAACGAACCAACGGCAAGATCAAGATCGACTTCTTCCCGTCCGGCCAGATCGGCGGCGAACAGCAGATGGTCCAGGGCATTCAGATGGGCACCGTGGGCATGGAAAATACCAGCACGACGGGCTACCCGGTCTACGACGTCCTGTGGATCCCCTACATATTCCGCGACAGGGAACACATGTGGAAAGTCTTCCGCGGTCCCATCGGCAAGCAATGGAGCGAACAGTACATCAAGGACCGAGGCATTAGGGTGATGGGCTACGCTTACCGATCGCCTCGTGACCTGACCACCAGCAAGCTGAAGGTGACCAAGGTCTCCGATTTGAAGGGCGCCAAGATCCGCGTTCCAGAAGCCGCCCCTATCGTGGCCGGTTTCAAGGCAATGGGAGCGAACCCGACCCCCATGGGTTGGCCCGAAGTATTCACCGCTCTTCAGCAGGGCACCGTGGATGGCCAGGAGAACCCGCTTGAGACCATAGCCGCTAACAAGCTGTGGGAAGTCCAGAAGTACGTGATGCTGACCGAGCACATCTACATACCATGGCTGGAGTTGATCGACGAGCGACTCTGGCAGAAGATGACCCCGGAAACCCAGAAGATCATGACCGATACCTGGAACGAGATCGCCGACGAGGTGGAGAAAGAGGTCCTGGCCAACGACAAGAAGTACCAGCAGCAACTCAAGGACAATGGCATGACTGTGATCGGTCCCCCGGAACTCGATATCCAGTCTTTCCGCGACGCCGTCAAGGATGTCTGGAAGGATTACGCCCCCAAGGCATGGGGCAATGGCGTCTGGGAGAAAGTTCAGGCTACGAAGTAGCAGCAAGCTAGCCGGAGCCGGCCCGAGCGCTGCTTCTCCTTGAGATGGGGGGACGGCGGGTCAGACACTCGCCAGGGTGTCGCCTGTCGTTCCTCTTTCGCTTGTCACCAGTGTGGTCCGTCTCCGGCAAAGTGGAGTTAACAATGATAGAGGAAACCAAGGACATGGATCAGGCCCTGGACCGCGGCGCGTCCATGTCGCTTCTGACAACGATGATGAGGATTCGGGACTTTGAGGCGAGGGTAGAAGAGCTCTTCTTCGCCGGGCAGATCGCGGGCTCGGTGCACCTGTACATTGGCGAGGAGGCGGTCGCGACAGGGGTTTGCAGCGCTCTCCGGCCGAACGATTACCTCACCAGCACCCACCGGGGTCATGGACACGCTATTGCCAAGGGAGCCCAACTCGACCGCATGATGGCTGAGCTGTTCGGTCGCAAGACAGGCTACTGCAAGGGTAAGGGCGGATCGATGCACATCGCCGACTTCTCCGTGGGCATGCTGGGAGCCAACGGCATCGTGGCCGGCGGCCTGCCCATCGCCGTCGGGGCCGGGCTCTCCGCGAAGATGCGGCAGTCTGGTCAGGTGGTGGCCTGCTTCTTTGGAGACGGAGCGACCAGTCGGGGCACTTTCCACGAGGCACTCAACATGGCCGCCGTTTTCCGGCTGCCGGTGCTGTTCGTCAACGAGAACAACCAGTACGCCTCCACGACGCCGGCAAGCTACGGCGTCTCGGTGGAAGACGTGGCCTCCAGGTCAGCAGGCTACGGCATCCCGGGCGTCGTGGTCGACGGCAACGACGTCCTTGCCGTGCGAGAGAGCGCCCTCGCGGCGGTGGAGCGGGCACGGGCCGGTGAGGGTCCAACGCTGCTGGAGTGCAAGACCTACCGCTGGCGTGGTCACTACGTTGGTGACCCGGAGCAATACCGAGATAAGGAAGAGGTGCTTCGCTGGCGGGAGCGCTGCCCGATTCAGCGATTCCAGAAGCTGCTGATGGAGAACGGAACGACACGGCAGGGCGAGATTGACGAGATTTCACGCCGCATCGAAGAAGAGGTCGCGGCGGCGGAACGGTTCGCACAGGAGAGCCCGCTCCCCGATCCCGACGAGGCCCTGGACGACCTCTTCGCGAATCCCCTGCGAGGGCGAAGATGAGGAACATCAACTTTGCCGAAGCCACCCTGGAGGCGATGCAGGAGGAGATGAGGCGCGATCCGGGCGTGTTCGTCCTGGGCGAGGACATCGCGCGGCAGGGCGGCATCTTCGGGCAGTTCAAAGGACTGACGGCCGAGTTCGGGCCGGACCGCGTGCTGGACACCCCCATTTCCGAGGCCGCCATAGTCGGCTCTGCGCTGGGGGCCGCGATGACCGGCATGAGACCCGTCGTCGACATCCATTTCGCCGACTTCATGACCTGCGCCATGGACGAGTTGGTCAACCAGATCTCCAAGGTCCGCTACATGTCGGGCGGGCAGGCCAAGGCCCCGCTGGTGATTCGAGCCCCGGATGGCATCGCACGACAGGTGGCCGCGCAGCACTCCCAATCGTTGGAAGCCTGGTTCCTCCATACCCCGGGCCTGAAGATCGTCATCCCCTCGAACCCGGCCGACGCCAAAGGGCTTCTCAAGTCGGCGATCCGGGATGACGACCCGGTACTCTACTGCGAGCACAAGTCGCTGTATCGAATGAAGGGTCCAGTGCCCGAGGATGAGTACCTGATACCCCTCGGTCAGGCTGCAGTGCGCCGGCATGGAAAGCACGCAACGCTAGTCACCTACTCCATGATGGTGACCAAGGCTCTGGAAGCGGCGGATCAGTTGGCGAGAGACGGGATCGAAGTCGAGGTGGTCGATCTGCGAAGCCTGGTACCCCTCGACATGGAAACCCTTCACCGCTCGGTTAAGAAGACGAAGCGGGTCCTGGTGGCCCACGAGGCCAACCGGCGAGGAGGGGTCGGGGCGGAGATCGCCGCCACGCTCGGTGAGGATCTTTACGACTACCTGGATGCCCCGGTGAAGCGGATCGGCGCCAAGGATACCCCCATACCTTTCTCCGCTCCCATGGAGCGCTTTGTCATTCCCCAGGTGGAGGACCTCGTCGCGGCCGTCCGCGAGCTGATGGTGGGATGTCCACTATGACCAGACAAATCACCATGCCCCAACTGGGTTTCACCATGGTCGAAGGCACGGTCAACGAGTGGCGCAAGCGAGAGGGAGAATCGGTGGCCAAGGGCGAAGCGCTGCTGGAGGTGACCACCGAGAAGGTTAGCATCGAGGTTGAGTCCCCGGTGTCCGGTGTTGTGCAGCAGATACTGGTGCACGCGGGGTCCACGGTACCCGTGGGAGCGCCAATTTGCCTGGTCGCCGCGGAAGCCGAAGCGACGGACTCGGTCCCGGCAGTGGAAGCAGAGCCAACGGACACAGTCCTGGAGCCGGAAACCGTCGCTGAAGTTGCGGAGCCTCGAATCAGGGCATCGGGCCTCGCCAAGCGGCTGGCCAGGGAAAAGGGGATCAACCTGGCCGCCCTCCATGGTAGCGGCCCCGGCGGTCGAATCCTGGAGGCGGACGTGCTCGGCTACCTGGCACAGCACAACAGCCCCCAGTCCCCAACCGCCGGCCCCAGGCAGGGGCAACGGGTGCCCTTCACGGGAACCCGGCGGGTGATTGGCGAGCGGATGTTTCAGAGCGTCCGAAGCTCGGCGCAGGTCACCCTCGTCGCCGAGGTCGACGCCACCGAGGCGCTCCGGCTGCGAGCTCAACTGCTACCCGAATGGGAGAATAGAGACGGGGTAAGGTTGACCTTCACCGACCTGATCGTTAAGGCCTGCGGGAAAGCTCTTCGAGAGCACCCAGGCCTCAACGCCACCCTGGAAGGTGAGGAGATCCTCCTCTGCGAGGAGGTCAACGTCGGCGTTGCCGTCGCGCTGCCCGATGGCCTCATCGTGCCGGTCCTTCGGCAGGTTGACGTCAAGCCGCTACAGACCATCGCGGCCGAGTCGCGCGACCTGGTGGAACGGGCACGGAACAAGCGGCTGGCGGTGAACGAAGTGAGTGGTGGCACTTTCACCGTCACCAATCTGGGCAACTACGGCATTGACTTCTTCACGCCCATTATCAACTCACCCGAAACGGCGATACTCGGCGTCGGTCGAGTGGCCGAACGGCCGGCAGTATTCAACGGTGAGATCTCCAAACGCTCTCTGATGTATCTGAGCCTGACCTTCGACCATCGTTTGGTAGACGGGGCACCGGCTGCCGAGTTCATGCAGAGGGTGCGGGATCTCATCGAGCGCCCCTACCTGTTACTGACCTGATCACGATAGTGGATGTGCAATGGTGGACAAGAGACTCGAGGACTGCGTGAAGGTGGCCCTATATCACTAAGAACCTATCCGATAACCGGAACGGTATTTGCAGCGTGTCTGCCAGAACGAACGGAGGTGTACCATGGCAGAGCACGCAGCGGTTGGCGAACAGTG
>JAJYNT010000211.1 GCA_021786215.1 Chloroflexota bacterium
CCAGAAAACGTGCTCGTCTCACTGCAGCTCAGCCGGCAGACTGCCGAGGTGGAGATGATAGCTGCTGTCATGCTGAACTAAGCGAAGCATCTCCACGTTCCGTTGAACAGATCCTTCGCTAGCGCTCGGGATGACTGCTGGCAATACCATTTTGGTCATGTACTGGTCCCGTCTCGAGAGATGGCAGCTTGCGGTCCCTGCTCCCCCTCGGGTGATGCGCTCAAACCCGCTCTTCGCAGCAACTCCTCGAGTTGCCCCGCATCCAGCGTCTCGTGAATCAGCAGCTCCGCCGCCAGAGCGTCCAGCCAGGTGCGGTGCTCCCTCAGCATCTCTTCGGCCTGCTTGTGAGCCCTATCGAGTAAAGCCCTGACCGCCCCATCCAACTGGGCCGCCGTCGCCTCCGCGTACTCCCTCGGCTCCGCGAGCTCCCTTCCCAGGAACGGGTGACGCTCGCCGACGCCGTACCAGATTGGCCCTAACTCCTGGCTCATTCCCCACAACCCCACCATCCGCCGAGCCAGCTCTGTGGCCTGCTTCAGGTCGCTCTCGGCCCCGGTCGTAGGCTGAGCAAAAACCAGCTCCTCCGCCGTGCGCCCCCCCATCAGCACCGCCAGCCGGCCCAACAGGTAGTCACGGCCGTAGTTGTGGCGATCCTCATCCGAGAACTGCTCGGTCACCCCCAATGCCCGGCCGTGGGGGATTATGGTGATTTTGTTCACCGGGTCCGCACCAGGGGTGAGCCTCGCCACAAGGGCATGACCCGACTCGTGGTACGCGACCAGCCGCCGCTCCTCCTCACTCTGCAGGCCGGCCTGCCGTGTCCCGAGGACTATCTTGTCCATGGCTTCGTCAAAATCCGCCATCGTCACCTCGGTGCCGCCCCGCCTTGCGGCCGTCAGGGCGGCCTCGTTCGCGAGATTGGCAAGATCCGCTCCGGAGAAGCCCGGGGTGCGGCGGGACAGCAGATCCGGCTTGACGTCGTGTCCGAGTCGCAACGGCTTCGTGTGGATCTTGAGAATGGCCTCCCGGCCTGCTCGGTCGGGAAGCCCCACGGTGACCTGGCGGTCGAAACGGCCGGGCCTCAGCAACGCCGGGTCGAGCACGTCCGGGCGATTGGTCGCTGCGATCACGATGACGTTTGTCTGGTCGTCGAAGCCATCCATCTCCACCAGTAGCTGGTTGAGGGTCTGCTCACGTTCGTCGTTGCCACCCCCGAGACCGGCACCCCGTTGGCGACCAACCGCGTCGATTTCATCCACGAAGATGATGGACGGGGCAGCCTTCTTCGCCTTATCGAACAGGTCGCGAACCCGGCTTGCACCCACCCCCACGAACATCTCCACGAACTCCGAAGCAGAGATGCTGAAGAATGGCGCCTGCGCTTCGCCTGCCACGGCCCTGGTTAGCAGGGTCTTTCCCGTCCCCGGAGGACCGATCAGGAGCACCCCCCGGGGCAATCGCGCGCCGAGGATCCGGTAGCGCTCCGGGTGCTTCAGGAAATCGACAACCTCCTGCAGCTCCTTCTTAGCCTCTTCCTCCCCCGCGACGTCGGCAAAGGTAACCCCCGGCAGTTCCTGGTTATAGAGCCGGGCTCGGCTCCCGGCAAATCCAAAGAGATTCTGGGCCCCTCGCTGGGTCTGCCGCCCCATCATATAGATCACCCCGAACAGCATCGCCACGGGCAGCAGATTGACCAGAAGGTCCACAAACCACGATCCGCCGTTCTGGTCCTTGGCTGAGACCACCACCCCCTGCTGCTCGAGAAGAGGGAGAAGGTTGTTGTCGCCCTGAGCCGGCATCACGGACGTAAACCGAGTGTAGCTGATCGCCTGATTGGTCGTCGCCGTTGCTGCGGACGTCGACCCGCTGTTCGAGGCCACAGACTCCGAGCCTGAAGGCAGGATCACGGCCTTCTTGAAGGTTCCATCGATGTTCTGGCCGTTCAAAGTCACATCTTCCACGTTGCCGGCCTTCACCTGGTCCAGAAAGGCGGTGTAGGAGAGACTCGCCGCGCTGGACGGTTTCGGCACCAGGAAGGCATAGAAGTTCCAGATCAGGATGGCCAGCAACCCGATCCACCAAACCCATTGCGGCAAGATGGGTTTTGGTGTTTGACCCTGAGGCTGATTCCCGCCGTTACGCCCATCGCTGGACCCGGATGATCTAGGAGGCACGCTCACCTGATCCACCTCAACTGCAATTGGGGATATCCAAGATTACTATAAACGCAAGGAGAATGCCACGCCTCGGGCAACCGTCCACGGCACCCCAGTCTACCAGACGAGGCACCAATCGTGCCTCCCTCCCTCCACCCACCCTGCCGCCGGGTGACAAGTTGGTTCGGGCCATCGCGGGGAAGTGTGATTTGGCCTCGGCCGTGAACGGCCGGGCTAACGCCACTGGCCTGCTCGTAGTTAGCCCGGCCCTTCAGGGCCGAGACGTCACACAAGACCGCGAAGAGCCGTTAGTTCTCACCACAGCCGAAGAAGGGAATAAAGCAAGGATGCAGCCGATAGTATGTACAAGGAGTTGGTCATGGTTGGCATGGCACTCACCCTGCTCTTCTCCGTGCCCTTCGGCACTCGGCAGGGATCATCGCCACCGAGGCAAACAGCTGATGAAACCAGGCTATCTGAGACAAAATGATGGGGTGGACGTTCAGATGACGAAGAAGCTCTCTCAATGGATCATGGCGCTCTCGGCAGTGGTCGTTATGATGGCCATGGTAGTTCCAACCGCCTACGGCCGACCGACCGAGCCCAGCACATCGGAGACCAGAGCATCGGTACTGTCGGGCAACCTACTGGTAACATGGTACGGGAACCCTCACGATCCCAGAATGGGGGTACTGGGCCAGTTTTCCGGCGCCGACCTGGCATCACGGCTGCGGCGCCAGGCAAACGCCTACGCCGCGATAACCAACAAGACCGTAATACCCGCCTACGAGCTGATCGCCGTGGTGGCGCAGGGGAGCGCAGGCGCCGACGGCATGTGGCGCCGGAGGGAATCGCAAGATATGATCGATTCCATGCTGCAGCAGGCCCGGGCCAACGGCTTCAAACTGGTGCTGGACGTGCAACCGGGCAAGAGCACCGTGCAGGATGAGCTAGCCTACCTGCGACCGTGGCTGGAGCAGCCGGACGTCTACCTGGCACTGGATCCGGAATTCGACATGTGGAGAGGTCAGGTGCCCGGCCGGGAGATCGGCCACATGACTTCGGATGAGGTAAACTACGCACTCAACTACCTGACGAACATCATCCAGCAGAACGGGTTGCCACCCAAGGTGTTGATCGTTCACCAGTTCACCATGAACATGCTTCCGGACAAGGGAAGCATTGGAAGCAGCCCCGTGGTGGATCTGGTGCTGGATATGGACGGGTTCGGAGCCCAATGGCTGAAGAACGATACCTGGAACATGATAATGAACCAGGGACAACTGGAGTTCTCCGGCATCAAGCTGTTCTACGACCAGGATCCCAACATGTTCACCCCACAGCAGGTGATGAATCTCACGCCAACGCCATCGGTGGTCATCTATCAATGATTCTGAAGCGCCGATAGCGGAAGGAGTCCACACATGCATGACGTTCGTGGTCCGGAGCCACCGGCTGGCCCGCGCAATCGACGTCAACAAGCATATAGACCCCGCGGCATTCGGGCCAGATTGTCTGGCAATCGGCGGACATCGGCGGCAGCCGTGCTGGTTGCCGCCATCGTGACGCTGGCACTGTTCTCCCGACCTGTCGGGATTGGCAGTGCGCTCATCCCTCCCCTGAACTCTCTAGGGGGCCACCCCAACACATCGGACGCCGCTAGGACTCCGGGCAGGGAGTCCATCCAACAACCGGCCCCGACGGCAACACCGTTGCCGACGCCTACTCCCGATCCGGACATCCGCCCCCTCTCCGAGCCGGTCATGGCAAAAGTGGTGGATCACGGGCCTGCTCCTGTACGAATACCGGGCAGCCCCGACCCCGATCCCACCACCAACCACGTGATCGTGGTGGACGGAGAGTCCGGCACGGTGCTTTTCCAGCGAAACGGTTACACACCGGTGGCCCCGGCTAGCCTGACCAAGATAATGACCGCCATCCTGGCCATCGAGCACGGTGTCCTCACCGACCATGTAAAGGTGAACGTCGACGCCCAGAGCATGGCGGGCAGCAGCTTGATGGGGCTCGAGCCCTGGTTCGACGTGACCTTCGAGGACCTGCTGTATGGCCTCATGCTGCCCTCGGGTAACGATGCGGCATTGGCCATCGCCCGATATGTGGCCGGCAGCGATGCGAAGTTCGTGAAGATGATGAACGACAAGGCCCAGTGGCTGGGCTTGAGCTCCACCCACTTCGAGAACCCGCATGGCCTCGACGAAGCGGGCCACTACTCAAGTCCGGCGGACATGGTGGCCATGGCACGCTACGCCATGCAATACCCCCTCTTCAGAAAGGTGGTGGATACGCGAAGCTATCACATCCGAGAGAGCAACATCTCATACACCATCTACAACGTGAACCCGATACTGGGCTACCCAGGAGTGGATGGAGTGAAGACCGGTTACTCGGACAACGCGGGCAGAGCGCTGGTTGCAACCGCGGTGCAGAACGGCCACAGGATCTACGTAGCCTTCATGAGATCGGATACAGGGGCCGAGGCCGATGGGTCGCTGCTGATCAACTGGGCCTTCAACTCCTTCGATTGGCCGCCGGGCAACTGAGAGGTATAATAGTGCACCAGGTTAAGCGCTACGCACCTCTTTCGGTTTCGGCCCCAGCACGCTCGAAAGGAGTCGGCTGTGAGGACCAGGAGTCTGCGATGGTGGGCGGTCCTCGTCCCAACCGTCCTCATCATCCTGCTGGACTACGCACGCCACAAGCTGATCGCCGGCTACACACACCCGTGGAACGACGAGGTAGTGCTGCTGGTGGGAGTCCTCCTGGTCGCCTTCGCCACCTCTCGACTGCTGTTTCAACAGGTGGATCGGTCTCAGCAACGAGAACAGCAGGCGAAAATGCTCTACGAGATCGGCGTCGACGTGACCTCCAATTTGAACCTCGATGTCGTGCTGAATTCGATCCTCATTCGCGGTCGCGAGGCCCTGGACGCCGACTGTCTCGGCATTGCCCTGGCTGATGGACCTCGTCGTGAGCTGACCCGCCAGCGTCGCCTCGCGACCTCCCCGTCGGTGGTGACCGTCTCGCCGAATTCCCGCTTCCCATGGGAGACAGTCGAGACCGGCGAGGAGAAAGAGCAGGAAAACCCCACCTCAACCCAGCTCGGCGATGACTGTCCATCCTGCGGCCGCTGTCTCGCGATCCCATTGAGGATGGGCCCGCAACTGCTGGGAGCCATGTGCGTCGGACGTTCGAGCTCAGAGCCCCAGAGCTCACGCCAGCGCACGGTGACCGGTCAGATGGCCCATCTCGCCGCGGTAGCCATCGCCAACAGCCTCCTTCATGAACACGCCCAGAATCTGGCCACCTTGGAAGAGCGGGACCGGATCGCCCGGGAAATACACGACAGTCTGGCGCAAGCGCTGGGCTACCTCAGCATGAGGGCTCAGGGAGCAGGGGAGCTGTTGCGGCGGGGCGAGACAGAAGGGGTCCAGGCCACCCTGCTGGAGATGAGCCAGGTCGCCAACGAAGCCTACGCCGACGTGCGGGAAGCCATACTCGGCTTGCGAGTCTCGGCCCGGGCCGAAACTGGGCTTGGGGAGATCCTGCAGGACTACCTGAAGAAGTTCAGCCACCAGTCGGGCGTGGTCGCAGAACTGGAAGCTGTGGGGGAGGACTACCTTGACCTGCCGCCTCGGGTCCAGATCCAACTGGTGAGGGTGATCCAGGAAGCCCTGACGAACGTGCGCAAGCACTCTCACGCTAGACATGTTTGGGTCAAATTGGAACGACAAGAATGTGTAGCAAGGATCACTATCAGCGATGACGGCGAGGGTTTTGACCTGAAGCTGGCGGAAAGTCGATCCGATGGCCACTACGGCATCGCGACCATGCGAGAAAGGCTGGCGATCATCGGCGGACATCTCGAGGTGAGCAGCAAGCCAGAAAAGGGGACAGTCATCGCGGCCACGGTTTCGTTGGCCGGCAGAAAGGGAATCCGTGACGATCATGGCTAGGGTGTTACTGGTGGACGACCATATCCTGTTTCGAAAGGGTCTCGCGGCACTCATGGCCGGGCGTGAAGGCGTGGATGTAGTCGGCGAGGCGGGAGATGGATTCGACGCTGTGGAGAAGGCCATCTCCCTTCAACCCGAGGTAGTCCTGATGGACCTCCAGATGCCCCGGTGCGATGGTATCCGAGCCACACGCATGATCAGGGAAAAGCTACCTGGCACGAAGGTCTTGATCCTCACAGTCTCCGACGAGGATGACCTTCTCTTCGATGCCATCAAGGCTGGCGCCCACGGCTATCTCTTGAAGAATGTGCAGCCGGAAACGCTGGCCCAAGCCGTGGTCGGGGTAACCAGGGGAGAGGCACCCATGTCGGGGACTGTGACGGCACGGCTGTTGAGAGAGTTCTCTCTCGCGAGGGACGGCATCGTTTCCACGTCAGGAGAGTCTCGCCTCAGCCAGAGAGAGCAGGAGATCCTGACACTGGTCTCTCGAGGTGCCAGCAACAAGGAGATCGCCGCGCGACTGGTGATCACCGAGGGAACGGTGAAGAATCATCTGCACAACATCCTGAGCAAGCTCCACCTGCACAACCGCGCCGAGATCGCGGCCTATGCCGTTCGCCAGGGTATCCTGGCCCCCGATAATCACAAGTCTGAGTAGGGCAGAGGGTGGGCCTCTGCCGCGGACATGTACCCTCCAACAAGATACATGTCCTCTGTATATCCACGCCATATCCATAGATAGATGGCAAAGGCCGCCGAAGGTCGCTAGCATCGGTGTCAGCTATTGGGTCGATGAACGACAGCATGATGCGAGGCAAGCATGGTCAGGCGGCAGATCGCCATCCTCTATACTAACCCTCTGTTTGCCCAGAGCATCGCCTGCCTGCTGGAGGTGGAGCCGAAAATCAGCGTGTCCTGCGTCGATGCCAGCCGCGTTGACGCCACCGCGGAGCTTCGGCGACTTCAACCCCAGGTTGTACTAGTCGAGCGCGAGCTCGAGGGTTCTGCTCTGGGATCCGCCATGATGCTGTTCCTAGACAGCCAGAAGCGGCCACTCACGATCGTGCTCGGACTCGGGCATCCGGACATGGAGATTTTCTACAACCGCCGAGTCGGCGTCGCCACGCCGGACACCCTCTTGCAGGCCGTGTTAGAGGAGGAAATCGACGGACAGCAGCAGGCAGGTCGCTTCGACCCATATATGCAGGCTAAAGGAGAAGATCGAAGAAATGGACCTGACAGCAGACAGGGATAAGGTGAGCCGGAGGTCATTTCTCGGCTACACCATCGCCGCAATCGGGGGCTTCATCGCCGCAACCGTCGGCTCCGCCACCGCCATCTTTGCGGCGTCACCGATCCTGAGCCACGAGAGCAAGCCCAAGGTCACCCTGGGCTCCATCGACGGCTTCCAACAGGGGGTACCGAAGCTGGTGCAATTCCCTGTATCCCGAAAGGATGGCTGGATCAAGGAAAACGCCCAGAAGTCAGTCTGGGTGGTCCGAGGTGGCGAAAACAGCTTCACCGTATTTGTCGCCCGCTGTACCCACCTGGGGTGTGCCTACAACTGGAACGATAAGACCAAGGAGTTTCAATGCCCATGCCACGGCGGACGATACGCACTGGACGGGCAGGTACTCGGCGGACCGCCGCCTCGCCCCCTGGACCGGTTGGAGAATCAGGTGGAGGGAGGCAAGCTGGTGATCGACTATGAGGAGTTCCGCCTCGGGATTCCGCAGAAGGTAGAGGCATAGCATGAGCAAAGTCTACTCGTGGCTCGACGAGCGAGCCGATCTCACACACACCTTTTCGCCGCTGCTGTTCCGGAAGATCCCGAAGGGTGTCGGCTGGTGGTACACCTTCGGCAGCGCGACCCTCTTTGTATTCATTCTGCAAGCCGTCACTGGAATCTTCCTCGCGATGTACTACTCGCCCAGTCCGGACCATGCCTATGACAGTGTGAAATACATATCGCACGATGTCATGCTGGGCAGCTTCATCCGAGGTCTCCACCATTGGGGTGCTTCCGCGATGGTCGTGCTGGTGGTCTTGCACCTGCTGCGAGTCGTGATTATGGGCGCCTACAAGTACCCAAGGGAGCTGACCTGGATCGTGGGAGTATTCCTTCTGCTGCTAACCATGGCTTTCGGCTTCACAGGTTACCTCCTGCCCTGGGACGAAAAGGCCTACTGGGCAACGACGGTTGGAACCAACATGGCAGGGACCGTCCCGCTGGTGGGCGATTGGGTGCTGAAGCTGCTGAGGGGCGGAGCGGAGTTGGGAGCGGTGACGCTTGCTCGCTTCTATGCGCTGCACACACTGATGCTGCCCGCCCTGCTATTGACTGTTGTCTCGGCTCACCTCTACCTGGTCATCAAGCAAGGCATCTCCGCTCCACCCGAGATCGAGCCACGCGATCCCTTGAGCCGGCCTGGGACAGGAAGGTAGGGGAGGAGAGACCGGATGGACAACGAAAGGCGAAAACGATACCTTGCCCGTTACCAGGAGCAAAAGGCCCTCGGCGAGTCCTTCTTCCCCTACACCATACATAAGGACGCCATCTTCTCCCTGCTGGTATTCCTGGTGCTGGTCGCACTGGCGGCCTTTGTAGGCGCTCCCCTGGAGGCGAGAGCCGACCCCACTAACACCGCGTACGTACCTCGCCCCGAATGGTACTTCATGTTCCTCTTCGAGATGCTCAAATACTTCC
>JAJYNT010000418.1 GCA_021786215.1 Chloroflexota bacterium
ACCACCCCGTTCCAGGGATAGCCATTCATCGATGGTCATCGCCTCGGCGCTTCGCACGTTGCACGGCACCGCAGCGCTGTAAAGCTGAAAGAGAGCCGGGGTATCCTGGCGCAAGCGAGGACGCGCCCGGCGGACCGAGTTCTCGTCATCAGCCAAACGGGTCTGAGCACGGTAGAGGGTTTCCGAGGTGTAATTGGCGAAACCGGCCTGACTCGCGATCCTCGCCATGTCGCCGTCCACCCAAGTAACGAGGAAGAGCCTTCGAGCACCCCGTCGTGCCGCTTCCGCGGCCAAGTGCTCCAACAGGTCCACTCCAGCCGAGCGAACGTTCTCGGCAACGAAAAGATCTTCCACATCCCATGCAAGTTTCCCCGCGCGCGAATGTGCGATGGCAAGACCACGCACATTGCCGTGGTTCAAAGAGACCCAAACCCGCGAGCCACTGCTGCGAGTTATCAGCCGGGAGAGAAGGCTCCAACCCCCTCGACCGTCCGAGTCCTCCCACATGTTGGGCCAGAGAGGGGCTGTCACTTCGCGATGGGCATCGTGACGGAAGAAGGATATCAGCGAAACAAAGTCGGTGGGGCGGATAGCACGTATCGTCGGCATATCTCCGGAGCTGCTGTCCAGCGGGTGATCGCTCCCAGAACGTCCGATCTCGCCGCCCCTATTCGGAGCAATGCTAACGTCGGCACGATCTCGACAAGAACCACACCTGACCCTCTATCTCCGCTAGAGATTCTACAACTCCATATCAGCCATCGCAAGGAAAGGAGAAACCTAGGTGCCACTCAAGATTCCGGGAGATCCTGGGAGACCGGCTTCTGGAGTGCGGTGGCTCGACACTGCTTTAGTAGGCGGCTTGACGCCGCCATCTCGTCCCCGCCGCGTCAAGCCGCGGCGTTCCAGAGCGCCGCCGAGCCGGCGCAATCCAAATTGGCCCACCCGTTTCGGAGAGGAATTGTAGGCTACCTTTCCTCACTGGATAAGGGCCGAGGGTTAGCTCTCGCCGACCGTCTTCAGGGCCACGTGGAATTTGCTGCCCACCCCGACCTCGCTCTCCACCCATAGCTTCCCACCATGGAGCTCTACGAGACTCTTCACGATGGACAGCCCCAATCCAGTGCCTCGGATCCTCCTCGTCAGTTCCCCTTGAACCCTGTGGAAAGGCGTGAAGATGTCCGGAAGCTGATCCTCGGGAATGCCGAACCCTTGGTCTTCCACGGTGAAGACCACCCAACGGCACGGGCTCTCTCCCTGGAACAGGATATCGTTGCCACGCTGCCATCCCGGCCTAGCCCGCACGACGACATCCGTTCCTGGTGAAGAATACTTGATGGCATTGGAGATCAGGTTCTCCAACACCTGGGCCAACCGCTCGGGGTCTGCCTCCACCTGTGGAAGGTCAGCCGGTAGATCAGTGAGCAGCCGATGTGTCCGCGTTCTGGAACGCGATTCAGCCACGCACTGCTCCACCACCAGGGGCACAACAAGCGGTTCGGGGTTCAGTGCCACTCTGCCAGCGTCCAAACGAGAGACGTCCAGGAAGTCGTTGACCAGCGCTTCCAGCTTGAGACCCTCGTCGTAAATGTACCCCGCGCAGCTCTTCTTCTCCTCTTCCGTTTGGTCACGAGTCGCGAGCAGCTCTGAGAAACCGATGATGCTGGTGAGCGGGGTTCGGAACTCGTGGGAAACCACGGAGATGATATTCGACTTCAGCTTGTCCATCTGCCACTCGCGGCTGACATCTCTGGACGTGAAGACGGCACCGATAATCTCGCTCAACTCGTTGCGGATGGGTGCCGCACTCACCACAGTCGGCAGACGATCGCCCCAGGCCGTTTGGGTAAACATCACTGCCGGCTCCGTTGGTTTTCCCTCGTCGAATGCCGTACGCAGGGGACAGGCAGAATCGCACAGGGAAGCTCCCTGCTCGTCGGTGTGCCTCAGCACATCCCGGCATCGTCTACCCGCCATCTCCTCCGCGCGGTGACCCACCATCGCCTCCAACCAGGGGTTAACGGAGGTGATTCGGTCCTCCTCATCGGTGGCACAGACCCCCTCGCCGATGGAGGAGAGCAACGCCCCGGTTCGAGCCTTCTCCGCCTGAACCTCCTGGAACAGCCGGGCATTCTCCATCGCTACGGCCACCTGTTCGGCCATGGCACGGGCCAGCGCCACCTCATCCTCGGAGAAACCGGGCTTGTTCGCCGTCCGGCCAAGGAAGGCGGTGCCGAAAGCCCTATCTCCCACCACCAGCGGCACCACTATGCCGGTCCTCGTGTTAAGGCGCAGAAGCAACGCCTCCTCGGCAGGCGAAACGGTCGGATGGCCCACCGTCAGGACCATCGGCTCCCGCTCGGCCATGGCCCGGGCGGAATGAGGGTATTCGCGGAGAGCTATCTCCATTCCGATCCCAGTCCCGGCTTCACCCGGCTCCCTCTGGGCAGCCGCCCTCACCACCAGCACTCTTCGCCCCCAGTCAGCCACAGCCAGGCTGCAGCGATCTGCATCGAGGACTCGAACCCCCTCTTCCACGGCCCGTTCCATCACCACATCCAGACTGAGCTGCTCGCTTATGGCCCTACTCAAACGGAGGAGACCTCGCAGTTCCCGGACCCGAGCCCTCATCCTCTCGTCCGTCTCGCTGTAGAGGCGGGAGTTCTCCACCGCCACCACCATCTGCGCGGCCACCGATCGAACGAGCTCAGCTTCCCATTGGGTCCAATGGCGGCACCGATCGGTCTGCTGAAGCATCAACATCCCGATCAGCTCTCCTCCACGGAGCAGGGGGGTGGCCAACAGCGACATCACCCCCAGGTTGCGCATCGTCTCCCGCATCGCCTGGGTGATGGGGAAGCTCTCGATGTCGTGCATGATGACGGGACCCGACCGCACCAGCATGTCACGCATGGCCAGATTCTCCAATGGGACCCTCATCGACACCGATGGGGTCGCTGAGGGGGCCAGCGCTTCCCATCGCCATTGAGCCCTATCGTGCTTCGCATCGCTCAGGACTACCAGGCAGCGCGAAGCAGCGGTCGCCCTCTGCAACTCCTTGACGACCCTGTCCACCACCTGGTTGAGATCGAGGGAGGAGCCCACGGTCGATGCGATCTGGTGGATCAGGGCTTCGAGGTCGGCCCTCGCGCGGGCCTCCTGAAGGAGACGGGCGTTGTCGATGGCAAGCGCCATCCTCTCTGCCGCTATCTCCATCAGGCGGAGATGCTCATCCTGAAAGCAGGCCGGCCGCCGGCTGTCCAGACGAAAGACTCCGAGAGAGCGTCCTCGCGCGGTAAGCGGCAGCGCCAGCACCGAGTGGATCCCACGCTGTCGCGTAACCACCACATCCGCGGGATCCTCCTCGTCCACCTCCAGGATGAGACGGGGCTTCCCGCTCAGAGTCACCTTGCCCGAGATCCCCTCCCCCAATCCGGGATGGATCTCCCTGGGCTCCTCCCCCGGTATCCATCGGGCGCGCCGGACCGTGAACTCCTTGCCACCCTCGTCCAGCATCAGGACCATACCACCGTCCGCGCCCACGATCTCGACACACCGTTCCAGGAGGGAATCCAGCAGGCTGTCCAGGTCCAGTGTGGAGAGCGCCGCATCCGTCACCCGATGCAGAGAGGAAAGACGGCTCAGCAGACCCAGCTCGATCTCCGCCATCTGAGCGTTGGCGAAAACGCCCGCCATCTGCCCTGCCACCTGTTCCATCAGCTCCACCTCTCTGGAGCCGTAGCTGCCAGGGGTGTCCGAGACCAGAGTGATGGCTCCCAGCGCTTCACCCCTCTCAATCAATGGTACCCGGAGAACGGAGCGCATGCCCAAGGCAGCGTAAACCGGATCTGAAGGGAAGGCCTGCTCCAGCTCCAGATCGTATATTACGTGGGACCGTCCATGCCTTGTCACCCACTCCACCCCGGAGCCGGCAAGGCCCCTCATGGTGCCAAGTCGAAACTCCCTCGCGTCCAACCCCGTCGCGAGGAACACCCGATACTTGTCTGCACCCTCCAGCAGCGCGATGGACACCCTTTGGAAGGGGAGCAGGTTGCGCAACTCGCGGGCAAAGGCCTCCGAGGTCTCCACCATGTCCCGACCCGATGCCACGATTCGCCCAATTCTGTTGAGGACGGCGGCTTCGCGGGCTCGTTTCTCGGCCTCCCCCTGGAGCCGAGCATTGGCTATGGCTACCGCCGCCAGACCGGCGAAAAGGGATACAGCCTTCTGGTCGGTCGTACTGAAACGATGTGGGTTCTCACGATCTCGCAAACCCAGTACCCCTAGACCCTCATCTCGATGGATCAGGGGCACACACAGCACCACCGCTGCTGGAGGCAGCCCCAACAGCGATCGGTTTCCTTGCCCTTCCAGAAGATGATGCTCCAGTACCGGGGACCGCCGGCGGAAACAGCGACACGCGATGGTATCTGTATCGTCGATGGGAACACGCACACCCTGGATCTGGGGCCCGAAAAGGCCCAGAGCCTTGACGGCCACAAGACTCTCCCCTTGGTTCTCCCAGAGGACCGCCGTATCGGCAGCGAAGAGGTTGAGGGCTTCATGGCAGATCAGATCCAGCACCTTCTCAAGATCGTGCTCCGCGTTGAGGGTAGCCGCGACACGAGCCACCGAGATCATCAGCTTCTCCCGGGCACCCACCCGCGGAAGCCGCGCGATCTTTCCATCATCCCGGGTAGACTCTGTTGGAGTCTGTCTCCTCGAAACCACCGAATCCTCCTTGCGGGGGGAAGAGCTGTAGAAAGCCATGGAGGAGCACAGCGGATGCGACTCCGCAACCAGTTAGAATAGTACGGCACAATCGTGGACTTGAACAGGGCTGCCTGGCTTGACCGGGGGAACTTCCATAGTATAATGCCAGCGGCTCGGCCCACCCTATAGGCTCGGAGGTGAAAGCGGGCAGTGGCACTGATCGGTGACATCAAAGACTTCGGACTTCTCCAGCTTCTTACCCTGGTTCAAGTCACGCGCAAGACGGGCGCGCTAACGCTGCAGCGCGGGGGCGAAACGGCCATAATCTATTTCGAAGATGGTCAGATGATCAAGGCTAAGCCCCCGGAATCTCGTGCCGATGGTCTGGCCACCCTGCTCTTCCGGGCTGGTCGGATCGACCAGGAAAAGTACGACCTGATCACATCCCAGTCTCCACCCTCAGAGCAAGCGGTTGGGCTCCTGCTGGAAGATCAGGCGGACCTTTCCCGAGACCAGATTGTGGAGTTTGTACGCGAGAAAGCGCTGGCCAACATCTACTCCCTGCTGACCTGGCCCGAGGGCAGTTTTCGGTTCGACGTGGGCAGCTCCCCCGCCGAGGAGGAGATCCTGGCGCCCACCGACCTGAGCTCTGTTCTGGAGAAGGGACGCAGCTACCTGGAGGAGTGGCAGCTGCTAGCCTCCTACATACCGAGTCTGGATCGTCCCATGCGGCTTCTGGCTGAGCCCAGGAGATCGATGGAAGAGATACGCCTCAGCACCGAAGAGTGGAGGATGGTGGCGAGCCTGACCGCCAACATCCCTCTCAAAGAGGTCGGGAGCAAGCTGGGGCTAGATGAGTTCGCGGTGCGCCAGGTGGCCTACCGCCTTATCAAGAGCGGCTTGGCCGACATCCCGGAACCTGAGTTCACGCCCCCTCCTCCCAAAGAGTCTTGGGAACCAAGGGAGAGCGAGGAAGCCAAACCTGGCGCCCTCGCCAGACTTTTCGGCCGCAAGTAAGGGAAGATATGGGCAATCGCCCCAGTCCCTGAAGGGCATGACCAACCTGCCCGTCGGGGCCGGGTGGTTGCGCCCCAGTTCTTCCTCTGACGTTGACCCCCTCACGTCAGCCTGATATGCTCATATTAGTGTTGTATAACTGTTTATGCGCCTCTTCTCCCATCGCCGCCGATCCTGCCATCTGGCGTGTCGCATCGATTCGACGGGATGGCAGCGGTACATGTGATTTCGCCTTCTCACGTCGAGGAGAACCGTATGGATAGGCCGGCAACAACCCTTCACGGCAACGAGCGGGAAGAGGCCCAGCTCACCAACCCCACGCCCGAGATTCGATTCTGGATAGTGCCTCACACCCATTGGGATCGTGAATGGTTCATCCCGTTCCAGGTCATACGGCTGAAGCTGGTGCGGATGGTCGACGAGCTGATGGACACGTTGGAGGCGGATCCCTCTTTCTCCTCCTTCACTCTGGATGGGCAAGCGGTAGTGCTCGAGGACTACCTGGCCGCTCGGCCGGAATCGAGAGATAGGGTCACCCGGCTCATTCGCGAGGGCCGAATCCGTATCGGGCCATCATACGTCCTCCCCGACGAATACCTGGTAGGCCAGGAATCGCTCGTCCGCAACCTGTTGCTGGGCCGGCAGTTGTGCCGGCAGTTCGGCATGGAGACCCCGGTGGCTTACTATCCCGATACCTTCGGCCATGTGGCTCAAATGCCTCAAATTGTGCGGGGCTTCGGGATGGATAGCTTCGTCTTCTGGCGAGGCCTCGGGGACGACTCCGATCGTCTGGGGGTAGCCTTCCGCTGGCAAGGTCCGGACGGAAGCGAGTTGCTGGCCATCCGCCAGATCGACGGCTACGGCGCCGCCGACAACCTGGGACGGTGGGCTCGAGGAGGGGTACGAACCAGCGACCCCGCGGAGTACCCCGAGATGGCCCTTCGTCGGCTGAAGGAGCTGAGGGAAATCGCGGCACCTTACCTGGAACGATCCGGAGTGATCGACCTGCTGGCAGGCAACGGTACCGACCATCAGCTGGTGCAAGCGGATCTACCCTCGGTCCTGGCTGCCGTCAACTCCGCTTGGCCCGAGGCCGAGTTCCGCATCGCGGGCCTGGACGACTACGCCGCGGCTATCCGGCCTCGAATGCCCTACCTGGCCCTATATGAAGGGGAGATGTGCGACGGGAAGGACGCACCTGTGCTGAGAGGGGTGAATTCCGCTCGGATGCCCCTCAAGCAGCGAAACGAGGCAGTGGAGCGAGCGTTGACGGAGGCCGAGATAGCCGCTTCCATGGCCTGTCTGGCCACTGGCGCCCCCTATCCCGCGGAGGATCTCCGAATGGCCTGGCGGCAGCTACTGCTGAACCACCCCCACGACTCCATCTGTGGCTGCTCCGTGGACGAGGTCCATCGGGACATGGCTGGCCGTTTCGACGCCGCGGAGCAGCTGGCGCTGCGCCTCCGGCGAGAAGCCCTCTGGAAGCTCGCTGGTGGCGAGGCCATCTGGTCCTATCGTGAGCGCCCTAACCTGCAGCGCACCGCGGTCAACCTGATGCCGTGGCGCCGTTCCGGGCTGGTGGAGTTGTCGCTGCCCAACGAGTTGGCCCACGCCCGAACGGTGCGCGCCGAAAGTTCGACCGGGGAACTGGCGGCTCAGGTAGTGCGCGGGTCACAGGGCTCGGTTGCCCTGGTGGCCGCCTCGGTGGATGGCTTTGGCACTACCACGATACGACTCCGCTCCGGCCGTTCCCAGGTGGAAGGGGCACGGCAGGTGGGGTATAGAGCCATCGAAAACGAGTACTACCGGGTGGCGGTTCTCACCGACGGCACCCTGGAACTGCTGCACAAGCCGAGCGGCCGGAAGCTCACCGGCGGGCACTGGTTCGAGGACATGGCGGATCGGGGCGACGAGTACAACTTCTGTCCGGTGGAAGGCGACACACCCTGGGACAGCCGGCAGCACAAGATACGGGTTCGGCCGGGCCTCCGGGGGCCGGCCGTGGCCTCGCTGATGTTGGAGATCGAGGCACACCTGCCCTCGGGGTTGAGGGGCGACCGCGGGGCGCGCCGGCGCTCCATCGTGGGATCTCCAATCAAGGTGGAGGTCCGGCTGGTGGCCGGCGTGGAGCGGGTCGAGTTCGTCACCACGGTGGAGAACCGCGCCCAGGATCACCGGCTGAGGGTCGTTTTCCCCGCGGCGGCCACCACAGAGGTGAGGTCCGAAGGTCACTACGTCCTGTTGAGGCGGCCGGTGGGAGCCCCCGCACACGGTCCCGACTGGAAGGAGCCTCCGGCGGCAACCCACCACACCCAGGGGGCGGTGGAGGCTGGGGGAGTAGCCATCCTCGGACGGGGGCTGCCGGAATACGAGGTACGGGCGATGGCCCAGGGAACCGAGATTGCCCTTACGCTGCTTCGCTGCGTGGGATGGCTTTCTCGAGACGACCTCTCGACTCGCCCCGGCGGGGCAGGTCCACATCTACCAACCCCAGAGGCGCAATGTCCCGGTGTCCACCAGTTCGAGTACGCCTTGGCCCTTGGCTATCCGTCGGATTCGGAGCTGGTCCGAAGCTCTATCGATTACCGGTTCGGCTTGGTGGCAGGGCCGGCTGGACTTCCGGACAGGATGCCGCTTACGCTGGATGGCGAGAACTTCTGCCTGGCGGCCCTTAAGGGCGCGGAGGACGGCGACGGCTGTATCCTTCGGGTGTACAATCCAAGCCAGAAAACCGGCTCGGTGGCAATAGATGGGTGCGATTCCGTGGAGCCGTGCAGGCTGGACGAGCAGCCGGAGAGCGATCCGACCCCCGGCCTGCTCGGCCCGAGTCGTATCGCCAGCTTCCGGCTGCGCAATCTCTAACCCTCGAAATTCGTCCAATGGCCATCGGATTGAACCCGAACCCTCTCGCTGAGGGTGCCAACTCCATCAAGTCCGATCCGCTTTCAACGGCCGAACGGCTTTCCGCCGCCGTCGACATGGCCGCGGATGGGCTGGCTCAGGTAGCATCCGGCGAGCAGCTGCTGGCCAGCTCCAGATCCGGCTCCTACGGGAGGCTTTTCGGCCGCGACTCCCTGATCACCTCACTGCAGTTTCTTTCGGC
>JAJYNT010000247.1 GCA_021786215.1 Chloroflexota bacterium
CGGCACAGCAGCAACGCCGTCCGAGTCGCCGAGTTCCTGTCCGGTCATCCCAAGGTTGTCCGGGTCAACTATCCGGGTCTGGCCAGCCATCCGCGGCATGAGCTGGCCAAGCGGCAGATGAAAGGCTGCAGCGGCCTGCTGTCCTTCGTTGTCCCGGACGGCATGGACGGCGCGGCCCGGGTGATGAACAACCTGAAGCTCATCACTCGCGCGGTGACCTTCGGCACCAGCCGCACGATTTGCATGCACCCTCGAACCATCACACACCAACACATGGCCCCAGAAGAGCGGCTGGCCGCGGGAATAGATGACGGGATGATTCGCCTTTCAGTCGGTCTGGAGGGTATCGACGATCTGATCACCGATCTGGATCAGGCCCTGAGCCATCTATAGTTTCGGAGTTCATCGGTTTGGCGATCTATCAGGAACGAGATCAAGGCATCCGCACCATTCGCGCTCGCCGCGGGCACCGCGCCTACGGCATGGGGTTGGGCATCATCTTGTTGGACGACGTCTACCCCGGTTTCCCCGGAGACGTGCGGAACGCCAGCGCGTATCCATTCCCGATCCAGTATGAGGTTGCCGAGAATGTCGACATACGGCGGCTGGTCGTCGAACCAGACAAGACGCCCTGCCTCCCACCGGTGCTGCGCGCGGCTCGCCGGTTGGAGGAGATGGGTTGTCGAGCCATCGCCGCCGAATGTGGATACTTCGCCTACTTCCAACGCGATGTGGCCGCGAGCGTGCGGGTGCCGGTCTTCATGTCCAGTCTCCTGCAGGTGTCGTGGGCCCAACAGCTGGTGGGCCCGGACCGGGTGGTCGGCATCCTGGCAGCCAATTCCAATTACCTGACGGAGCAGCATCTGCCGGCCGTGGGGATCCGGCCCGGCAGCAACTACGTGTTGGGCGGAGCCATGGACTCCCAGCAGTGCGAGGAGTTCGATCATCTATGGACCGAAGGTCTGAGAACTGATCCCCCGTCCGCCAGCTACGAGAAGGCCGAGAGGGAGTTCCTGTCGGTGGCCACCTCCTTCTATCGTCAGCAACCTGACATGGCCGCGATGGTACTGGAATGCACCGGTTTTCCGCCTTTCGCTCGTGCGCTACAGCGCGAGCTCGATATACCCATCTTCAGTTGGGGCACCCTGCTCGATTATGCCTATTCGGTGGTCGTCCACAGGGACTACTACGGACACGTCTGAGTGCGCCATTCCGCAAGTCACACGCGTAGGGCGGAGGTTTATCCTCCGCCGCCGGCTGCACGTCCGGCGCGGTGCGGCGGGGCACAAGACCCCGCCCTACAGCATCGAATTTGTGGAACGACGCACTAAGGTGGCACCACACCTGGAAGCGATCGATCAGATGGAGAGATTCGCCATGTTGGAAAACGGGTCATCAGATAACTCACCGCAGTTGCGGGTACTATCGGCGCATCAGCGCGACACCCTGGTGCAGGCAGCCTTGCGTTGTCTGGATGAGATAGGTGTCGTCGTGCACAATGCTGAGGCCAGGGAACTGTTGGGCGCGGCCGGCGCCCGAGTGGAGGACGACCGAGTCCGCATTCCAGCCCCCATCGTACGGCAAGCACTGAAAACCGTTCCCAGAGAGTTCACCATCTGGGGACGCGATCCTCGGCAGTCGATCCATGTTGGGTCCGGTCATGTCTACTTCGGACCCGGTCTCACCAACAGCTACTTCATCGATCCCCAGACAGGGGGAAAACGGCCCACACGCCGCGGGGACGTGGCATCCGTCGCGCTGATAAGCGACGCGCTCCCAAACATCGATTACGTGATGGGCCTGGGGCTAATCAGCGACGTGACGGCAACCCTGGCGCCGGTCTACGAGTTCGCGGAGATGGTGGCCAACACCACCAAGCCGATTATTGCCTGGGCCTATTCGACCGATAACGTCGCCGCCATCTTTCGGATCGCGGCGGCCGTGGCAGGGGGTGAGGAAGCGCTGAGGCAGAGACCCAACTTTGCCCTCTTCTCCACCTACTCCACACCCCTTAAGCACACGAACGAGGACATGGGCAATGTCTTGTGGGCGGCCGGCCACGGCATCCCGGTTGTCTACCTGGGCGGACCGACGCTGGGAATGACCTCCCCGGCATCGGGCGCGAGCGCCCTGGTCCTCTTCCTGGCCGTCGCCCTGAGCGGGCTCGCCGTGGTGCAACTCAAGCATCCGGGCGCGCCCACGGCCATCGGCTCGGTGCCCGCGGCGATGGACCTCTACACGGCGCGGGTGGCGTACGGCGCCCCAGAGACCAGCCTGTACGGGGCCGCGGCGGCGGAGCTTGCCCATCACCTGGGGCTTCCGTTCATGGGCACGGCGGGCGCGTCCGATGGCAAACTGCTCGACGGCCAGGCTACCGCGGAATCGATGGTTCAGGTGCTTATGTCGGCGCTGAGCAGCACGGACCTGGTGCACGACATCGGCTTCCTGGAAGGCGCCGCCATAGGCTCTCTGCCGCTTCTGGTGGTGGTCGACGAACTGATCGGCATGACGCGACGCATCATGAGAGGGGTCGAAGTGAGCGAGGAGTCCATCATGCTCGACCTCATCGCCGAGGTTGGGCCAACCGGGGCCTTCATCGCCGAGCCGAGGTCCGCGAGGTTGTGTCGTCAGGAGATCTGGGTGCCAACCCTCATGGATCGGAGCGACTACACCAACTGGGAGTTGAACGGAGCCAAGGGGCTCGAGGAACGGGCAGTGGCCAAGCTCCAACACATTTTGGAGCACCATCAGCCGGTCGCGCTGCAAGCAGAGACGAGCCGCACCATCGCAGCCATCCTGGCGGAGGTGGAGAAAGCCTCTGCTCCTGCAGCGGCCGCTACTCGGTAACAGCCATCCAGGGGACTTATCCCAATGGTTCGGGGCAAGCAGTAGCAGGCTGCCAAGACCGGCAATCATGTGACTCCCTCGCCGTGGAGAGGGTCACCGGGTTCGGGCAACTCGACTATATACTCCCCGGGATGGGGAGCTTGATAATCGCTGAGGAGGGTCATGGCATGGCAGACTTCAAGAGAATCTACGATGGGGTGGTTGCGGGCGATATCCCCGGGGTTAAAGAGCTTGTGCAGCGAGCGATGGATGGCGGTGAGAGCGCCAAGGCACTGCTTCAGGAAGCGCTCATCCCGGCGATGGCCGAGGTGGGTCGCATGATGAAGTCAGGGGAACTGTTCGTTCCGGAGGTTCTCGTCTCGGCTCGGGCGATGCAGGGAGGGCTGAATGTGCTCAAGCCCCAACTGGCAGCTGCCGACATCCAGCCGGCGGGAAGGATCGCTCTGGGTACCGTGAAGGGCGACCTCCACGACATCGGAAAGAACCTGGTAGCTATGATGATGGAGGGAGCTGGCTTCGAGGTGATAGATCTCGGCACCGACGTGGCCCCCGAGAGGTTCGTGGCAGCGGTGACAGAACGTGGCGCCAACATCATCGGGATGTCTGCCCTTCTGACTACAACAATGTCCAACATGAAGAAGACTATCGAGGCCTTGAAGGAAGCAGGAGTTCGTGACAGGGTCAAGGTGCTGATCGGCGGCGCGCCCGTTACCCAGCGCGACGCGGAACAGATCGGGGCTGATGGCTACGCCCCCGACGCCAGCTCAGCTGTCGACAAGGCCAAGGAACAGATGGGGGTGCTCGTCTAGCAGTCCATCCACTGAGGACCTGTCACTGAATAGCTTGACCGAAGCACTGGGGCTGTCAGTGAATGTGCGCATGGCAAGCCAAGAGATGATCGCGTTGTCACGTGACAGATCCTAATAGAGCGACTCGGTCTCCGGGTGTGGAGGTGGGTTCAGGGCGTAGTCGACGAACATGTCCTCACCCATTATGCGAATTCGGTATGCGGTCAAAATCCAGCTTATGGCCAAGGAAGAACGAATGAAAAACAATGTTATCGTGGTCATGCTAGACAGCCTGCAGTTCAACTACTTGGGGTGCTACGGCAACAACTGGATCAAGACCCCCAATTTCGACCGCCTCGCGCGGGAAGGGGTGCTCTTCGAGAACAATTACATCGAAGGCGTGCCCACGGTTCCCGCCCGTCGAGCGATGCACACCGGCCGCTACCACCTGCACGACAAGGGCTGGTCACCGCTGGACATGGACGATACCACCATCGCCGACCTCTGCTGGGGGCACCCGATCGACACGGCCTTGATCTTTGATTGCCCGATGTACCGCCTGCCTAAGTTCGGCTACAGCCGTGGCTTCGACAAGGTCTGGTTCCTCCACGGCCACGAGGATGATCACGAGTACTACAGCCAGGATCCCTTGTACCACCTGAAGGTCGAGGACTTCGTTGAGGACCACATGCTGGAGACCGCGGACAAGGTGATGGGGGAGAGAGTTCTCGGACCGCTACTCTATGAGATGTCGTGCTACCTGCGGCAAAGCCAGTACTGGAAGAGCGATGAAGACCACAGAGTGGCCAAAGTTATGAAGATGGCTGCCAAGTACCTGGAACAGGCCGACCGCAACAAGCAGTTCTTCCTCTGGGTGGACTCCTTCGATCCTCACGAGCCCTGGGACCCGCCGTCTGTTTATGATCCCGATGAGAAGTGCCCTTACGATCCCGATTACAAGGGCAAGGACATGTTTCTGCCCATTATGGGCCCGGTGGCGGGCATGTATACCGAGCCTGAGCTGCACCACATCCGCATGCTCTACGCCGAGAAGGTGACGATGGTGGACAAATGGCTGGGTTATCTGATGGACAAGGTCAAAGCCATGGGGCTGGAGGATAATACGCTCTTCCTCGTGGTTTCCGACCACGGTGAGCCTATGGGGAACGGCGAGCACGGGCACGGGATCATGCGCAAGTGCCGGCCTTGGCCATACGAGGAACTAGTCCACGCGCCGATGATCATGAAAGGTCCGGGGCTGCCGGCAGGCAAGCGTGTGAAGGGGTTCACACAGTCGTGCGACGTGGCGCCGACGGTGACGGATTGGCTGGGCATCGGCGTGCATCCGGAGATGACGGGTAAGAGCTTGCTGCCGCTGGCCAGGGGCGAGGTGGACAAGGTGCGCGACTTCGCCGTTGCCGGTTATTACCGTCTCTCGGCGTCCATCATCACCGATGACTGGTCGTTCATCCACTGGCTCCGCCCTGACGAGAAGACCATCAGCCAGAGCAAGCTCCAGATATACCGTCACGACATCATAGAGTCCGTTGACCATCTGAAGAAGGCTGGCGGACACTTTGAGAAGGTATACGGCGAATCGGTCAATGATCTGGAGCGACGCCTCAAGGAGGCTGCTACCCTTGACGACGAAGAACAATGGACCTGCACGCCGGGCAGTGTGGCCGAGCTGCCGGAGCGCGACCAACTGTTCGACAGAAGAGCCGATCCGTTCCAGCTGAACAACATCGCAGGCAAAGACCCGGGTCGAGCCTCGGAGCTGTACGCGCAACTGCGCGAGTTCATGGCCGAGCTGCGCACGAGTTAGCAATAGCGAGGTAGCGGCCGCATCGCAGCAGCGGCTGCCGGGGCTGCCGGGGCTTAGTGCGAGGCGTTTCTGCAGCCGCTGCATGTGCAACAACTGGGTGCTTATGGAAGAGATACTTATCTGGGAAAGCAACGTCGAGAGAATTCGCGCTTGCGAGACCGCGGTGTACCAGGCACTAAAGGAACTTGGTCTCAAAGCGCGGGTGATCGTCAACTCGGAGCCGCCCTTGATCTCCCGCAATCAGCTCTGGGAACGGCTGCCCGTGCTTGAAATCCAGGGGCTGCGCTGGAGCTTGCGCCCAGGCCACGCCTTCACGGCCGAACAGTTGACGCGACTCTTCGGGAAGATCTTCGCGGACCAGGTTGGGGAGGGGCCCCGGCCCTGATGCGGGTGCTGGCCAAACTGGCACGTCTAACAGGATGACAAGATAGGGAAAGGTAAATGGCCGCTGAAGGGATCATGCTGACGGACACGGACTACCAGGCAAGGCTCGAGCACGCGAACGGCGTCCTGCTCTTCTTTAAGAAGCTATGCCCCAACTGCAAGGCGTTGGAAAAGATGCTGGAGAAGTTCTTCGCTGCCAACCCCGAAGTCAACTACTTTCGGATCGACAGCGAGGAGTCTCCAGCGGCGATGAAAGCGCTTGGCGCGGAACGCGCGCCCACCCTTTACGTCTTGAAGGATGGGCAGGTCGTCGCTAAGAAGGTAGGCCTGATGAACCTCAAGGAAATGACCAACTTCTACCGCTCGGCATAGAGGCGACCCTGGTACGGCACCGGTCTTGGTTGGGGCATATCGGCGACAGGGGATTGTGTAATGAAGCCAACTGAGGCTTTCGACCTACTGATCCTGGGCGGAGGGATCGCCGGCATGACCGCCGCCATCTTCGCCGCCCGGGCGAATCTGAGGACTGCAATCGTTGAGGAGAGGGCCTGTGGAGGCCTGGCCAACTGGACCAACACGGTGGAGAACTTCCCATCCCATATCTCCATCAACGGCATGGAGCTGATGGAGCGGGTGCTGGAGCAGGTGGAGAGACTAGGCGTAGCGGTGGACCAGGCGGCCGAGGTAGAGCGGTTGGACATCGCCGGTCGCGTTAAGACCGTCGAGACCGGCGAGTTCATCTACACGGGCAAGGCGGTCATCCTCGCCACGGGACGGCAGCCAATCAGGCTAAACCTTGACACGGACTGCGAGCATATCCACTACTGCTCGGTCTGTGACGGATCGGGGTATGCCGGCAAGAAGGTGCTCGTGGTGGGTGGGGGCAACAGCGGCTTCGACGAGTCGCTATACCTGCTCTCGCTGGGTATCAAGGAGATCGTGATGGTGGAGGCGATGGAGAAGTGCTGCGCCAGCGAGACCACCCAGGCCAGGCTGCGCAGCCAGCGCAACGTGGACATCAGGACCAGTACCCGTATCACGTCGATCGCGAAGGAAGGCGACGGCTGCCGAGTGGGGCTCGAGAACCGCGGAAGCGGCAATACCGAGACCATTAACGTCGACGGCGTGTTCGTGTTCATTGGGCAGAAGCCGAACACCAAGCTGTTTCGCGGCCTGGTGGACCTGGACGCCAACGGCTACATCATTGCCGGGCTGAACCAGGAGACCAACCTTCCCGGTGTATACGCCGCGGGAGACGTGGTGCAGAAGAGCCACAGATACCTGACCACTGCCATGGCGGATGGCACCATCGCCGCCCTGGCTGCCGAGGAATACCTCAGAGCCACGCTATAGAGCAACATGCAGCCGGGAGAGTGGTCACATGTACCCGCGAAACTGTGAAGTGAAAGGTCATCAGCGTTGCAAGATATTCCGTCCGATAGTTCCCGCAAGTTTCGCATTCTTTTCCTGCACCAGTACGATAAGATCCATGGTGGGTCGCATGATGAAGGCAGGGGAACCGTTCGCCCCAGAGATTCTCGTCTCGACTCGGACGATGCAGGGAGGGCTGAATGGGCTCGAGCCCCAGCTGCAGGCTGATGTCCAACACGAAGAAGACCATCGAGGCCTTGAAGGAGGCCGGGGTTCGTGATAGGGTCAAGGTGCTGATCGGAGGCGCGCCGGTGCAGATCTGACAAGTCTTGAATCGACAGAGGAGTAGAGTTGGATGGCTGAGCAATCCAAGGTAACGGTTGGCCAGTTGGTGGAGATGAAGCAGCGTGGCGAGAAGATCGCTATGATCACCTGCTACGACTACCCCAATGCCCTGCTTGTGGACCGAGCGGGGATGGACATCGTGCTGGTGGGCGACTCGCTTGGGATGACTGTGCTTGGATACCCGAACACGTTGCCGGTTACGATGGACGAGATGATCGTCTTCTCCAAGGCGGTGACCAGGGGCTGCAAGCGAGCCTTCGTGATCGGGGACATGCCCTACATGGCCTACCAGCCGAGCGTGGAGCTGGCGGTCAAGAACGCGGGCCGCTTCATGGCCGAGGCCGGGTGCGACGGGATCAAGCTGGAGGGTGGCAGGGCGATGGCCAATAGGGTCAAGGCCATCGTGGAAGCGGGGATACCGGTGATGGGTCACCTGGGACTAACCCCTCAGAGCGCATCGATGCAGGGCGGATTCAAGGTGCAGGCGAAGACGGGTGATGCGGCTAAGAGGTTGCTGGATGACGCCCTGGCCCTGGAGGATGCAGGGGTGTACTCGATCCTGCTGGAGCTGGTGCCCGCGAAGGTGGCGGAATACATCACCCAGCGACTCTCCGTGCCGACCATCAGCATCGGGAGCGGGGCAGGCTGCGACGGCCACTGCATGATCTACCACGACGTGATCGGGATGTTCGAGGCCTTCCTGCCGAAGCATGTGAAGCAGTACTGCAACGTCAGCCCGACCCTGCAAACGGCGCTGACCCAGTTCGTGACGGAGGTTCGGGAGAAGGCCTACCCCGAACCCGGCAAGCACGACTTCAAGATCGCGCAGGACGCCTTCCAGGACTTCCTCAAGCAGGTCGGGTAGGCAGCAAACGGTGAGGGCGAAGCAGCACCGCCTCGCCCTCACCCGATCGGCCAGACCCAACCCTACTCGTGGACCGCCCAGCGCCAACCCTTAGCTGGTGCTCCTCTACCCGCTGACGTCCCACCACCCCTTGGTCATCTCCCTTCCGGAAGCCTGATCCCGCCTTCAGAACTTAAGGCCAGCGGCCACAAGTCCGCGGGTGCGGCGCAAGATTCCTGGGGGCCGAGGGGCTAGCTTCTGGAGTGCGGTGGCTTGACACCGCTTTCACAGGCGGCGGCTCGACGCCGCCATCTTGCCCCTGCCGCGTCAAGCTGCAGCGTTCCAAAGCGGCGCCAGGTCGCCG
>JAJYNT010000140.1 GCA_021786215.1 Chloroflexota bacterium
TGGCCCCGGCGTCTAAACGACCAGCCTGATATCTTCGTCGCGGAGAAGCCAATTCGACGCTTCCTCCTTGTGCCGCGCGATGCCTCGCCGGTGGCACCACGCCCGGACCTTCGTCACAGCAAAGTTGCTCGATCCCCGGCAAGGGGGGCTGGCCTGGAGAGCGCATACTCCAGCTTGCTCACCAGTTCGACCGGATCGAATGGTTTCGTGATGAAGCCCTGAACCCCCTCGTCGGCGAGCTCTTCCACTTCCTCGAACTGAAATGCGGTCACCACCACCACCGGGATTCTCTGCCACTTTGGATCGCGCCGCAGCAGTCTGACAAGCCTGAACCCAAAAATACCCGGCAAACCTAGTGCTTCGACACAGTGAAGGTGATGGTTACTGTCATGCTGAGCGAAGCGAAGCATCTCCACATTCCGCCGAGGAGATCCTTCGCTATCGCTCAGGATGACACTGGTCAGAACCATTGTGTCGCCGCACTAGATCGAGGATCACTGCATCGCAATCCGCCACATCGAGGACGCCGCAGGCCTCCACCCCATCCTGAGCAGAAACCACCCTGTAACCAGCCTGCTCCAGATTCACCTGGATGATGTCGAGCATCTCGGGCTCATCCTCCACCACGATCACCCTTGATCCGCCCATCTCGCGCGCCTCCTCCGAAGGCATGTGTCGCACATCATCTTAATACGAGCGGATTAAAGATATGCTCAACCACCATTAATCACTCATTAACAGATCTCCCATTTACCTATTTTCTTTTCCGGATCATAACGCCTAATCCGTATATGTACCGTTCTGCTATAATGTCGAAGAGGCACCTGTTGCTAACCAACTGCAGAAAGGCTGGAGCGAAGGTGAGAGTACTGGTAGTGGATGACGATCCATACATCGCCGAGCTCATTGCGGTGGGCTTCAATCTCCAGTGGCGGGAAATCGAGGTCCTGGGAGCTCAGGACGGCAAGACAGCACTGGACATGGTCGAGCAGAAGCACCCCGACATGGTTCTTCTGGACATCACCCTGCCGGGCATCAATGGTTACGAAACGCTACGGCAGCTGCGCGAATTCTCCGACGTGCCCGTGATCATGCTCTCGGCACGAGACGCGCTGGTGGACAAGGTGAAGGGTTTGGAGTTGGGTGCGGACGACTACGTGACCAAGCCGTTCGAGCCCTTGGAACTCCTCGCCAGAACAAAGTCGCTCATGCGCAGACTGGGCATGCCGCGTCCGCTGGATCGATCCCCATCCTTTCGATACGGCGAGTTGGCGATGGATTTCGCCAGCCAGCAAGTTAGGCTAAGGGGGGAACCTGTTGCGCTAACGGTGATCGAATACAAGCTGCTCTACCACCTGGTGCGCAACGCTGGTCGTGTGCTGTCCCACAAGATGCTTCTGGCCCGGCTCTGGGGTGATGATCGTCTGGACGAGATCAACTACCTGAGGGTTTACATCTGGAGACTCCGACACAAGCTGGAGGATAATCCACGGCAGCCAAGATACATCGTCACGGAACATGGGCTTGGCTACCGATTCCAGGAGTAGTGCTTCGACACAGTGAAGGTGATGGTTACTGTCATGCTGAGCGAAGCGAAGCATCTCCACATTCCGCCGAGGAGATCCTTCGCTATCGCTCAGGATGACACTGGTCAGAACCATTGTGTCGCCGCAGTAGTGGTAGCTATCTGCTGTCAAGGCAAACCGATCATTTCGTCCGGCTCTCGCTCGGCTTGAGTCTATCAGTGAGCACTCGGTAGAACTCTTCCACCCATTCCTCTTGTTCCTCTTCAGTCATGTCCAGCTTGGGATGAGCCGCCAGACTGAGTGGTGCGTCCGGCAAGTCCACCACACCTTTGCCCGCCGCTAATGATCGTTGCCGAAATAGTCGTACACATCCCGGTCTCGGCCCTGAACGACCGGGCTAACAACGGGCCGGTTAGCCCGGCCCTTCAGGGCCGCGACGGTGTACCAGGTTATTTCGGCAACCGCCAATAAGCAGCGGGCTGGGAAAACAAAGCCCGCTTCCAGCGGGCTGGGAGGCTGTAGGAGCGAGCTCCTGCTCGCGATCCGAGTCGCCGGCAGGAGCCGGCTCCTACTGCGTCTTTTCAGCCCGAGGCTTGTAGTAACGACTTTAGTCGTTCGTCCTGTTGCGGCGAGGGGACGAAGGACTGAAGTCCTTACTACTGGGTCCTTCTCCTGCTGGACCGGACCTATTAGCAAATTGCGTCAAACTTGGCGGACGCACCACTGAGTGGACCGTACAAGGCCCCACGACTGCCATAAAGCTTGTGCCCGACGGCCACAAAATGGGACGTTGGTATGTCCCTTGCCTTCCCGCCAACCTCAACGATCAGCTAATGAAGATCTCGACCAGAAAGCCAGGAGCGCATATCTTTGGTCCAATCGGAACCCCTATACGCCGGACTGCCTGACCTCAAGGTCAGTCCATCTCAAGGCTTGAGCTCGGCTGAGGCTACGGCTCGCTTCTCCCGCTACGGTCCTAACGTCCTCACACCAGAGCAGAAGCGCTCCCTCTGGCGAGAGTTGCTGCAGCCGCTGAGGGACCCGATGGTGATCATACTGCTGGTGGCAGGAGGCATCTTCATTGGCCTGGGGGAGACCACAGACGGCGTCACTATGATGTTAGCAACTATCCCCCTGATCGTAGTGGACTTGGTCCTGGAGGTGCGAGCCGAGAGAACGTTGGATCGGCTGCGTCAGATGGCAGCGCCTCGAGCCCTCGTGCGGCGAGACGGCAAGGAAAAGGTGATCCCCGGCGCGGAGGTCGTGCCAGGCGATGTGGTCCTGCTGACAGAGGGCGAGATCGTGCCTGCCGACGGGGTGGTCGAATCGGAGTCCAATTTCCAGGTCGACGAGTCGGCCCTCACTGGCGAGTCACTTCCCGTGAGCAAGAAGGGGGTAGGCTGGCCAGCTCCAGGCTCGATCGAGGATCGCGATGCCAAGGTGTTTGCCGGAACCACGGTGCTGGCGGGCCGGTCCACCATCGTTGTGACCGCGACCGGCGCGAGAACGGAGTTTGGCAGCATCGGGGCACTCGTTGCGCGGACTCATCCACAGCCGACGCCGTTCGAGCTGTCGGTGCAGGGGCTCGTCCGAACCCTATCGGTATTGGCGATAGTCCTCTCACTGGCTCTGGCGGGAATCGTCTATCTGCGGGGAGGAGGTTGGGTTGAGGCGCTGCTGGCAGGGGTGGGCCTCGCCATCGCGGCCATCCCGGAGGAGTTCCCAATCGTCTTCGTCATCTACCTGACGGTGGGGGCGTGGCGGATGGCCCGTCGCAGCGCGCTGGTTCGGCGTCTGGCCGGAGTCGAGACGCTGGGTAGCACAACAGTCATCTGCACCGACAAGACGGGCACCCTCACCCAGGGACGGCTTGCCATCAGAGCACTTCAAGCCGAGGACCGGCTCAGCATCGGGGACCGACCCGCGATCACGCCGGCCATGGGGCGGCTGCTGGAAGATGCCCTTCTGGCCTCGGAGCCCAACCCCTTCGATCCACTTGACCAGACTATCGCCACCTTCGCCAAGGACTCGGGCGTCAACCCTTCCACAGTCTACGTCCACTGGAGCATGGCCCAGGATTATCCCTTCGATCCCGTGCGCAAGTACGTCACCCACATTTGGCGTTCCCCTCGCGGGGAACTGCGACTTTGCTCCAAGGGATCGATCGAGGGGATACTGGAAATCGCGATTCTCTCAGAGCAGCAGAAGGAGTCCGCACTCGAAGCCAATCAACAATTGACCGGCATGGGTATGCGGGTCATCGCTGTGGCCGAGAAGGAGCTGCATCAGTTGGCAGTGGAGCGCTGGGCCAACGAATCCGGTATGCGATTGGTGGGCTTGATCGGATTCGCCGACCCCATCCGCGAAGGAGTCAGAGAGGCTGTTGCCCAATGCCAAACGGCAGGGGTGCGCGTGATCATGATCACGGGTGACCATCCTTTGACGGCGCACGCGATCGCGGAAGCCACCGGCCTGCGTCACGACGACCAGGAGATCATGACTGGAGCAGAGTTGGAGCAACTGGACGATCAGGGACTGCAGCAGGCACTGGCGGACGTATCCATCTTCGCCAGGGTGCAGCCGGCCCAAAAGTACCGCATTGTGGAGGGACTCAAAGCGCGCAATGAAATCGTGGCGATGACCGGCGATGGGATAAACGACGCGCCGGCCCTTCGCGTCGCCGACATCGGGGTTGCCATGGGCCGCAGAGGCACCCAGGTGGCCCGAGAAGCAGCCACCATGGTCTTGATGGACGATAATTTCGGCACCATTGTCGAAGCTGTAAAGGAGGGCCGTCGGGTCTTCGACAGTCTGCAACGGGCGTTCATCTATCTGATTATCTTCCACTTCCCGCTCGTCCTTGCAGCGCTGTTGATCCCGCTAATAGGCGCGCCCCTGCTGCTCTTCCCCACCACGTTGGTGTGGCTGGAAGTAATTGTCCACCCAACGGCGGCACTGGTGTTCGCTGGCGATCCGCCCGGTCCAGACCTGATGGACCGCGCACCACGAGACCCTAAGGAGCCGTTCTTCCCTCGGCGGGCTGTGCGCTGGATGGTCATTCAGGGCATCGCGATGGTTCTGGGAGTGATAGCCATCTACCTTGGCCTGCTTTGGAGCGGCACACCCGTGGATCAGGCGCGCGGAGCGGGGATCGCCACCATGGTGATAGGACAGACCCTGATGGTGCTGCAGACTCGCTCCACCAAGCAGGCCTTCTGGCGTCTGAGCTTCCTAGACAACAAAGTCCTGATGCCAACACTCCTGGCAACCCTGGCAAGCGTCTGGCTCTTCCTCTATCTGCCCCCCCTCGCCGCGGCAGCCCAGCTAGCCCCCATAACGCCATATCAGTGGGCAGCCGCGGCCGCAGCCGCGATCGTTACGACTCTCGCATTCGAGCCTCTGAAGCTCATGGATTAGACGATCAGCGATTCCTTCTCACGAAACTGCCAAAGCCACCGCCGACCCTGGCCCAGACTGGTTGAGCGGCCTCTCGCCCTCTCTGATGCAGGCTGGCTTCCTCAGCCGGTACGCGCACCGCCTCCATGAGCTGGTCGAGCACTCCGGCGTGCCGCGCACGATCCACCACCTCACGAGTGACGGCATCCCCCTGAGCCACTACCACATCCCCATCCGGGGTCTGGACCGTCCTGCCGGCCATTCGTCCCACCGCCACCCGGGCGTACTGATCAGCTAGGCTCGCTGACAGGGCGGCCGCAGCCGCCTCGCCGGCCGCCTGCACCAGATCGTTCAGCTTGCCGGCCGCCTTCGCCTTCTCCACAGTGTCCTGAGTTATGGGCTCACCCTCGTAGCAAATCACCCCGCCGGCATCCTCGTTGGCGACCACCCTGGTGGCTCGCATGCCGGCCACTAGATCCTCCTGCTTGGCCACCAGCTCCGTGGCCACCCTTTCGATCTCCACGGGGCCCAGCTCGATCTGTTCGCTCGGCGGCACCTCCACTACCAGGGGCGGGCCTGCTTCAAGCTGGGCCCGACGGTCCATCACGGCCGACTCGGCAACGATCATGAATTCCGGACCCACCGCTAGGGGCACCGTGGCTGAAAGGGAAACTCTACCGGACATGGCATCCCGGAGATGCCCTGCCGATATCTCGTAGCGCTCGATTGTTCCGGATCGCTCATCCAGCACCACATCCGACACCGTGCCCACCGTCCGCCCGCTCTCGGTCAGCACCCTAAGCCCCTGCAGATGCGAAGGACCGGAAAAGAGCCTTTGGGCGCTGGGCTGCTCAGAGATCGGAGTCACGGCCGCCTCTTGCTCGACCATAACCGCGTGAGGGCCTATCCTTCGCACCGTCCGAAATGGGACCTGCTTGGATGGTTTCTGCTGGTTCCCCTCAGCCAACAGAAGCATCGTGATTGTCCCGCGGCCCGGATCGATCAGCAGGTCACGGATCGTCCCAACCAGCACCGCTTGAGACAGGGAGACAACCGGCAGACCAACTAGGTCTTTGCCCTTCCTCATCCCGTCCACCTCCGCCTGACATGGCTGTGGGGGCGAGTTTGAGACCCGCCCCCACCAGAGGGTCCTCAACCTTACCGATGGAACAGGAGGGTGAAGATCTCCCCCCCGTCACGGCATAGCGGAGCGGTTGCACAGGCTGTGCCATTACTTGCCTATGCAGAAGTTGGAGAATATGGTCTCCAGCAGATCCTCGGTGGAGGTTTCGCCGGTGATCTCCCCCAAAGCGTCCATCGCGAATCGAAGATCCGAGGCTGTGCAATCAGCCGGCAAGCCAGCTAGAAAACCGGTAAGGGCATCCCTCAGATGTGATTCCACCCGAAGAAGTATCCCCTTGTGGCGAGGATTGGAGACCAGCAACTCCTCACTCTGAACAGCACGACCGGAAAGAACGAAACTCAAGATGGCATTCTCAAGAGACTCGAATCCGGTCCCTGCCACGGTCGAGGTCTCCACTACTGGCGATCCCGCGACCAGCAATTCCAACTCCTCGGGTCTCACAGCCCTGGGCAGATCCGCTTTGTTGGCCACCACCACAGTTGTCCTGCCCGCCAGCGTCGTCGCTATCTCCCGATCCCCCTGTTCCAGCGGCGCGGAACGATCGACCGCCATCAGGCAGATGTCGGCCTCCTCAATGGCTCGGCGGCTGCGCTCGACTCCCAATCGCTCCACCAGCTCGTCGGATTCCACAATCCCGGCGGTGTCCACCAGGCACACAGGAACCCCGGAAAGACTGACTGTCTCTTCCAAGGTATCCCTGGTGGTACCCGCGACCGATGTGACGATAGCGCGATCGGCCCGGAGAAGGGCATTCAGCAGCGAGGACTTCCCCACATTGGGCCGCCCGACGATCGCCACTCGCACACCCTGTCGGTAGACGATCCCCTGATCGGCCGTGGCAAGCAGCCGTTGCACCGAATCCAGACAGCGCACCAGTGGACCCTCCACATCCTCCTCCGGGATGTCGTCCTCAGAGAAGTCTATCGTGGCCTCCAGGTAGGCCAGCAATCGCACCATTTCCGCCCTAACAGCGCGAACCTGATGAGAAAGTTGGCCGCTGAGCCCCTTGAGCGACAGCGACAACCCACGATCGGTCTTGGATCGAATCACGTCCGCAACGGCCTCGGCTTGAGCCAGGTCGATCCGGCCGTTCAGGTACGCTCGCAGGGTGAACTCGCCCGGCATGGCCAACCGTGCGCCGCTTTGAAGCGTTGCCAGAAGCACCCTCTGTAGTGGCATGGGTCCCCCGTGGCAGTGGATCTCGACGACGTCCTCACGAGTGTACGATCGAGGCGCCAGCATGCAGAAGGCAAGCACTTCGTCGATGAGAGCATCTGTAGATGGGTCCACGGCATGGCCATAGTAAACGTGGTGGGACTCGAACCGGTAAGAGGTCGACCCCGCGGTCGAAGCTTCCTCCGCTCGTCGGCCTTGAATGGGGCCGTTTTTCCTGGCTGGCCGGAAGACGCGCCGCAAGATGAGAAGGGCATCGCGACCGCTCAGACGAACGATCCCGATGCCCGCCTCCCCAGCAGAGGTGGCGATAGCAGCGATGGTGTCCTCGTACATACCCTGATTCTAACAGCAAGCAGGGCAGCTCAGTAAGCCGGATGCCGGTCCCCGCGACCCATCAAGCCACCACCGTGAGTACAGAGAGGCAAACCTCTGCTCTCAGTCGGTGAAGTCACACACATAGTAGGTCTTCCCGTTCTGCCCGGTGTACACGCCAATGCCCACTTTGTGTAGAGAGCCATTCAGGATGTTCTCCTTGTGGCCGTCGTCGGGAGGGGTCTCGGCCATCATCGTGTTGTGGTTGTTGCGCACCGAGTCGGTTGGGCTACCAAAACCTACTCCGTACCCGATGTTCTCCGCGGCCATCCGGTAGCTGATGCCTCCGGCTGTCATCAGATCGAATGGGCTCTTCCCTTCCGGCGTGATGTGGCTGAAGTAGTTGCGCGCGGACATGTCCTGAGCACGCGCTCGGGCCAACTGGTGCAGCGCTTCGTCCATCATCAGGGGGGGCACTCCGTTCTGCTGCCTGCTCTGGTTCACCATATCCAGGGCAGCCTGCTCCGCTCCGGCATCGAAGCCGGCCCCCTGAAGGGGATGCTGCATCAGGCCAACGCTCTGGACCGATGACTCCCACGAAAACCGCTGATCGTTTGGCCTGTCCTGGATCCCATAGGGTCCGTTGATCCAGGTATGGGACCCGTTCGTGAAGGCCGTCCAGTTCTCAGCCTTGCGCCAGACCATCAACCCATTGCTGGTTTGTTGCAGCCCATCCCCGTTGATCGGATTGTAATGCTCATCCTCCAGCGGTTGTCCGACGATGGTAGGTATCCGATCAGCCAGCAACTTGAAGCCCATCACGAACTGCGGACTCGCCTCAGCGTGAGGGGTCCTTGCAAACACGAGCATGGCGACTAGGGCGATTGCGAGGCATGGGAGCACACGTCTCATGATCAACATCTCTCCTGTAGAACTCGTTACTTACTCGAACTGCTCGTTGCGGTCGGGGGTGCGTCGCACCCGCCTCGCCGCCTATCGCACATCTCGCGCCGAGTTCTCATCTCGGACAACCAGTTCACCCACCCTCACGGGAAGTTATTCTCTTGCAGGCGCACAGAGGAAATGAAAGTAGTTGGCAAAGGTGCGGGGAAATCGTACGGATGCATTCACGA
>JAJYNT010000148.1 GCA_021786215.1 Chloroflexota bacterium
CCGCATTGGTGGTCTCTGTGCCCTCTAACGCAACCTTGCCTGAGTATGGCCAGGATGTTACAATCGTTTACCAGCACAATGAAAATCGATCCAATCATACGCGTGACCGAAGATCGACGGTGGATCGCCGGCCCTGGGCCGGCGCTTTTGTCGTCAGCTTCTCAGTCCCGCGGGACACTGAAGAAGAGTTATGACAGCTAATCTGCTCTGCCCGGCCCCTGTGATCCGGGTTTACGATACCCCCTCGGCCTTCCAGACCCTGGAACAGGATTGGAAGGAACTGTTTCAGCAGCATGGCGGCTGGAACCTGTTCTTGAGCTGGCAGTGGTTCTACCATTGGTGGGGCGCATTTGGTGCCGGTAACGATCTCCGGATCCTCGCTTTGAGCAGCGAAGATCGATTGGTGGGGATCGTGCCGATGATGATAGAGGTCGGTGAGTCCGGGCAGCGACAACTCGCCCTGATTGGCAGTGATCGCACCACCGATTACGGCGACGTTCTGGTGGCTCCGAAGTTTCGAGAGGCGACGTGCGAGGCACTGGCGGAGTTTATCGAAGATAGCTTTGGGCTGTGGGATCGAGTGGAGTTCCGTTGTCTACCCGCGTCCTCGCTCCTGCTGGAACGTTTCATAGAGATGGCGCGGCGGCGAGGCATGGAGTGCACCATGGTGGCCAGCAATACCTGTCCCACCGCCCGATTGGCATCTACCTGGGAGGAGTATCTGTCCGGTCTTAGCAAGAGCCATCGACACGAGCTGAGACGGAAGATCCGTCGGTCCCAGGCCGCGGGTACCCCGTGCTTCCAGCATCTGACGGAGCCCGACGCCGTCGCCGCGGGGCTGGACAGCTTCATCCGGCTCCATCGTGCCTCCCGCCCCGAAAAGGCCGCCTTCCTTGACGATGCCACGGCAGCGTTCTTCCGGAGCATAAGCGAAGCCTTTGCCCGCGAGGGCTGGATGCGGTTGAACTTGATGCAGCTCGATGGGAGAGAGGTGGCGGCCTCCATGGCCTTCACTTTGGGAGATCGGGTGCTGCTGTACAACTCCGGAATGGATCCCGAGTGCCGGATCCATTCCGTCGGGATCGCGCTTCATGCGGCGGACATCCAGGAGGCCATCGGCCTTGGCAAGGGGTGGTACGATTTCTTGCGAGGCGACGAGCCCTACAAGTATGAATTTGGTGCCAGAGATAACTACATCTATACCCTGACCCTCCTTCCCGGGTCTCAGGTGTAGAAACGGACGAGGCTGACCGAGGATAGCGATGCTGCAGGTTGCCATGATAAGCGTGCACACCTGTCCCCTGGCCCGACTGGGAAGCCGAGAGACCGGGGGGATGAACGTGTACGTGCGTGAGTTGAGCCGCCACCTGGGGATCAGGGGGGTGGCGGTGGACATCTTCACCCGCCGGCAGGAGCCGAACGTCCCGGACATCGTGGAGTTCGGCGAGAACACCAGGGTGATACATCTTGATGCTGGGCCGGCTAGGCCCATGGACAAATATGATGTTCAGCAGCATCTCCCCGAGTTCATCCAGGGGGTCAGGGGCTTTCAGCTTCGTGCCGGCCGACGCTACCACCTGCTGCACAGCCACTACTGGCTGTCCAGTCCGGTGGCCACCGCCCTGGCTGACGAATGGAACCTTCCCCTGGTCGTCACATTCCACACCCTCGGCCGAATGAAGAACCGGGTATCTCGCGATGGCGGCGAACGGGAGAATGCCGCGCGGATCGAGATCGAACGGTTGTCAATGCTCGCGGCGGATCGGGTGGTGGCGGTTAGTCCCACCGATATGGAGCAAATGGTGGACTTTTATGGCGCTCTCCAATCCAAGATCTGCGTGGTCCCCGGCGGCGTGGATACGGCCACTTTCTATCCATTCCCCAGTGATGCCGCCAGGGCTCTACTCAGGCTTGGGTCCGAGAAGCTGGTGCTCTTCGTGGGGCGGATACAGCGGTTGAAGGGGGTCGATCTCCTGCTTCAAGCCTTCGCGAGGTTGAAGGATAACTGGCCAAACCAGGAGATGCCACGGCTAATGGTGGTTGGCGGCCACAATCCGACCGACCCTTCGGATCCAGAGGCCGTGGAGTTGGAGAGGCTGCGGAATCTGGCTCGGAGCCTGGGGGTGCATGATCAGGTTGCCTTCCAGGGGGCGGTGCCCCATTCCACGCTGCCCGTTTACTACTCGGCCGCTGATCTGGTGGTGGTTCCATCCATGTACGAGTCCTTCGGTCTTGTGGCGTTGGAGGCCATGGCCTGTGGCACGCCGGTGGTGGCGTCCAAGGTTGGTGGGCTCCAGTGGACGGTGCAGGACGGAAGGACCGGGTACCTGGTTCGGCGGCGAGATCCAGGCCAGTTCGCCGCCGCTATGCGGGCCGTGCTGCTCGATGATGGCCGCGCGGTTGCCCTTTCGGAAGCGGCGGTGGAGGTGGCTCGAGGATTCTCCTGGGCATCGGCCGCGGAGCGCACGCTGAACACTTACGGCGAGTTGGCCCCGGTTCATGCCAAGTGCCTGGCTTGTGATGAGCATTTGCACTGATATCTCCGTGGTTCATCTGTTTCTCGACTGAGGTGTATGGTGGAAATAGGACAGCAGGGCAGTTCGAAGAGAATACTGGTGGTGGGAGCGCACCCCGACGATACCGAGTTCGCTTGTGGAGGTACCATTCTGCGGTGGACCCGGCAGGGGTGTGATGTTCATTACCTGGTGTGCACCAATGGGGACAAGGGGACCAAGGATCTGCAGATGACCTCGGAACGGCTCGCGGGCATCAGGCAGGAGGAGCAGCGAGAGGCCGCCAGACGGCTGGGCGTGGAGGACGTCCGGTTTCTGGGAGAGGAAGACGGCGAATTCCCTCCCACCCTGGCTAACCGAGAGAGGATCACGCGGGTGATCAGAGAACTGCGCCCCGACGTGTTGATGGTCCACGATCCGTGGCGACGATACCAACTGCATCCGGACCATCGCAACGTGGGCATTTGCGCCCTCGATGGGATGGTGGCGGCTCGGGATCATCTCTACTTCTATCACCTGTACAAGGATGGTCTCATGCCCCATACCGTGCCCGAGATCTTGCTGTATGGCACCGACGATGCCAACGTCTGGGTGGATACGTCCACCACTATCGAGGGCAAGCTGCATGCCCTGCGAGCCCACGACACTCAGGTTGCCCGCATGACCGATCTCAAAGAGCGAATACATGAATGGGCTCGTCGAGTTGGGCAGGCTCACGGTTTGGAGCTAGCGGAGGAGTTTCACCGGATCGAGCAGAGATGAAATCCGGCGTGGGTGGGGTTAGGAGTGGATACTGAAAGCATAGGATCCATTCTGGAAGAGCTGATCCCAAGCTCCCTGGCTGAAAGCTGGGATAACCCCGGCTGGCAGCTTCGGATCCCCAAGCAGATGGTCACCGGCGTTCTCCTGACCTTGGATGTCACCCCCGAGGTGGTAACGGAGGCAAAGAAGCTAGGCTGCAACCTGTTGTTCTCCCACCACCCCATGCTGTTCAAGCCTCTGAAGACGCTGGATCTGGCCGGCACTACCGGTTCGCTGGTCGGTCAGCTGATTCGACTGGGGATATCAGCCTGGTCCGCCCACACCAACCTGGACGTCGTCCCCTGGGGCACCAGCGCAGCCCTGGCGGACGCGTTGGGCCTATCCGACGTTAGTGCGACCCCGTTTGGTTTCGGCGCCGTGGGGTCTTTGCCTTCTCCCATGTCCACCGTAGGGATCGCCCGGGATGCCGCAGCGAAGCTGTCCAGTGCCCTATGCCAGGTGGCCGGGGATCCAAGTCGCAGACACCAGCGGGTGGCCGTTATGGGGGGCAGCGGCGGCTCTTTCTTGCCTGAAGTGATGAAGAGCGAGGCTACCCTTTTCATAACTGCCGATGTGCGGTACCATGAAGCCCAGGAGGCTGTTGCCCGAGGCCTCGATCTGGTGATCCTGGATCACTTCGCAACAGAGCGACCGGTGCTGGAGACCGTCCAGAGGCGACTGTCAGAGCGGCTGCCGGACGTTCCGGTGCTGATCTCGACCGTCCCATCCACCCCCTATGTGAGGGTTACGCTGTGAAGAAGATTGAGCTGTTGCGCGAGCTGCAGGGTTTGGACAGCGCCCTGGACCGAGTCCGGGAGGGCCTGGAGAAGGATCTGGCCCGGTGCGGCGATGAGAGCGAGCTAGTCCCCCTGCGGGATACCCTCGCGTCCGCTCGCCAGCAGCTTCATGCGCTGCAGGTGAAGGGCAAAGAGCTGGACCATGAGCTGGAGCAAGAGAACTCCAAGCGCAAGGTCGAGGAGAAGAAGCTGTACGACGGCAGTGTGAAGAACCCAAAGGAGCTGGGCAGCCTTGCCCACGGCGTGGAACTGCAGAAGGCCCGAATCAGCGACCTGGAGACCCAGGCGCTGCTGAACATGGATGCCGTGGAGGCGGCTCTGGCGGCTGTGGAAAGCGACCAACGTTCGCTGGTTGAGGCCGAGCAGATGTGGAAGGTCGAGCAGACCGCTCTAGAGGCGGAATGCGCCGCCATGAAATCCGAGGCGGAACGGCTTGCCGTCGCTCGCGATCGAGTGGTTGCCCAGATGGACCCGTCTACGCTGCGCAACTACGAGTCGATACGACGAACTCGTGGTGGGCTGGCGGTGGTGCCCATCGAGCAGCGTGCTTGCGGGGGCTGTCGCATAAGTCTCTCATCTGCGGAGGTGCAGCGAGCCCGAACCAGCCCCGAGCCGATCAATTGCCAGAGCTGTGGCCGCATCCTCTACCTGCCGTAATCGGTTTGGTGAGGGGCCTCGGCACCGCCCTTGCGGTTTTCCCCGGCTTCCCGCGATCCTATCTTTGTTCCCCTACTCTCCTCACGCCAAACTCTCGGCACGGTATCTGCCCCCGTTGACCTGGGTGAACCGACCTCTCGTTCCTTCGGAAAGAGGATTTCTTTCGGATTCATCTAGAAAGTGGCTTGGGAATCCCTTGAAATGGTGGGGGCTGGTAGCTACAATGTGGCCTGCTGTGGAAAAAAGTGGGGACAAGTGGTAGAAAGTGGGGATAACCCTCGGTCCCACGGTCCCGGTCTCCGGAGCGAACATTGTTCCTCGGCGTATTCCAGCACACCGTCGACGAAAAGGGGCGGCTTGCGATTCCCGTCAAGTTCCGCCCTTCGGTGGCTGATGGTCTGGTGATGACCTTCGGTTTGGACAGGTGCTTGTACGTCTGGACCATGGACGAGTGGTCGCAACTGGCCGAGAAGCTGGCGAAGTTGCCCATGATGAACGCTGATGCACGGAAGGTGGCAAGACACTTCTTCGCGGGTGCCACCGAGACCAGCTTGGACAAGCTCGGCCGGGTGGTAATCCCTCAGATCCTGCGGGACTACGCGGGGCTGAGGGGTGAAGTGGTGGTGGCGGGGATGCCCAATCGCCTCGAGATCTGGAGCCAGGAAAGTTGGGATGAAGAGCGCTCCAGGGTGGCCGAGAACAGTTCCACCTTTGCGGAACATCTCGCGGCCGCCGGCATCAGCGTCTAGGTGATGCCACTCAATTGTGCGGAACCCGCATGACCGGCGAATTTCCCCACGTTCCAGTTCTATACAGAGAGGCCATCGAAGCCCTGAAGCCCAAGGACGGGGCTTCGTACGTGGACTGCACCGTGGGTGCCGGTGGCCACGCTGAGGGCCTGCTCGAAGCGGCGGGTCCCAACGCGCGACTGCTTGGCTTGGACGCGGATCCGGATGCCCTGGCGATAGCACATCAAAGACTTGCCCGTTTCGGCGATCGAGTGAGGCTGCTCAACGTCAGCTTTCGCTCCCTGGCCGATACTGCTCGGTCTGCTGGTTTCCTGCCGGTCGACGGCGTTCTCTTCGATCTCGGGCTGTCTTCCATGCAGCTGGATAGATTCCCCAGGGGCTTCTCCTTCCAGAGGGAAGAGCCGCTCGACATGCGGTTTGACCCGAGGCAGGCACGCACCGCGGCAGACATAGTCAATACCGCGAGCGAGTTGGAATTGAGAAGGATGCTTTACGACTTCGGTGAAGAGAGCCACGCCGCTGCCATCGCTCGGGCCATCGTGCGCCAGCGCTCCATCAAGCGGATCGACACCACCAAGGATCTGGCGGAGATCGTGGTAAGGGTGATGGGTCCACGCCGAGGCGGCAAGCATTCAGCTACAAAGACATTCCAGGCCCTGAGGATCGCCGTGAACGAAGAGTTGCAAAGCTTGCGCGAGGCTCTGCCGCAAGCGCTGGAGATCCTGACTAAAGGGGGGCGGCTGGCGGTGATCTCATTCCATTCCCTGGAGGACAGGATTGTGAAGGAGTTCATGAGGGAGGAATCCTCTCGGTGCATTTGCCCGCCCGGGCTGCCGGTTTGTGTGTGTGGTAAACAGGCCACCTTGCGGCTGATTTCTAGGAAACCCATGGTGGCTTCAGCCGAGGAGTTGGAGCGTAATCCCAGGTCACGCAGCGCGAAACTGCGGGTGGCCGAAAAGATAGTGTAATGGAGTGGGAGGCAGAAACTTGGCACTGGCAGAAGTATCTCCTCAACCTATAGCTCTGCCAAGGCGAGCAAGGATGGAGCCCCAGAGTGGGTTGCTCCCCAAGCTCATGGCCTGGCTCCCGCTGGTCAGTGTCCTGATCGGCATCGCCAGTCTCTTCTATCTGACTCAAACCAGCGAGTTGACGACGACCGGCTACAGCATTCAGGACTTGACGTCCCAGGAGAACGACTGGAAACTGCGCAACCAGCAGCTATCCCTGGAAGTGGACAAAGCCAGGTCGCTGGCAACAGTGGAGGCCGAAGCTACCAAGCGGCTGGGGATGATCCCGCCCAAGAATGTGGTGTATCTCCAGGTTACTCCTCAGGATCTATCTCGGCGAGCGACGCCGGCCAGCCGTGGTGAGGCATCGAGCGTCCCGTCCCTGGAGAAGGCCTCCTCGGCTCCTGTCAAGAGCCTTCTGGACAAACTTCGAGATTCCCTTTCCAGCGTCCTGGTGCCACGCTCCTTACGAAAGCCATAGAACCCTTCGGCTCTGCTCCAGGATCACAGTCAGTTGCCCTATCCCGTATTGAAACCACAACCGGCCGGCAGCCGGCGGGGTGTACTCTCGTCTTGGCGAACGGTTATGAGGAGCAGTAGGTAGGTATGGTTGGCGAAGTACGAGACCAGCGGTGGCGTCTCATCACCCTTTGCGTGCTTTTTGGGGGGTTTGCTGCGCTGCTGCTCTATCGCACCTACTCCTATCAGGTGGTGCAGTATCAACGCTTCCACGACCTGGCTAATCAGGAGCACCAGTTTAAGAAAGAGATCATGCCGCGCCGGGGCGACATTCTGGATCGCAACGGCAACCCTCTCGCTGTCACCGTGATGTACCAGAGCCTCTATGCCTATCCCTCGTCCATTAAGGATCCTTCTGCTCTGGCATCCACCCTGTCAAGACTTATAGGGGATCCGTCCCAGGATATCCTGGCCAAGCTGCAGACTAACACCAAAGGAGCCGTCCTGATCAAGAGCAAACTTCCGGCAGACGTTAGCACAAAAATTGCCAACCTCAGCCTGCCAGGGGTCTTCCTTCAGCGACAGCCGTTCAGAGCCTACCCTGAGGGGAGCATAGCGGCTCAGCTGCTGGGTTTCGTGGGCGAGGATTTCAAAGGGTTGGCAGGCCTAGAGTTGAGCTTGAACAAGGAACTGGCTGGCCAGCCGGGGCTTCTGGCTGCCGAGCGGGATACCTCCGGTGAGGAGATAGCCATCGGGCGGACCGAGTTGATCCCAGCGCATAATGGTTCGGATGCCATCCTCACCATCGATCGCTACATCCAACGGATGGTGGAGCAGGAGTTGGCGAAAGGGGTCAAAGAGTACAAGGCGCGGGGAGGGTTCGTTATCGTGATGGACCCGAAGACTGGCGGCATCCTTGCCATGGCCAACCAGCCTACCTACGATCTGACTAGCGAAAACGTCTACAACCCGAGCCATGCGCAGCTGTACAAGCCCACGGCCGTTACCGATGTCTACGAGCCGGGCTCGGTGATGAAGCTGGTCACGATGTCAGCGGGTATCGAGGAGAAAGTCATCACCCCCGATACTGCCTTCATAGATCACGGCACTGTCATGATCGATGGGGTGATGATCCACAACTGGAACTTCCAGGGTCCCGGCAGGGAGACGATGACCCAGGTCTTGATCAACTCGGCCAACGTCGGTGCCGCGTATGTATCTGGGCTGCTGGGTCCGGATCGTTTCTATAAGTACGTGGAAGCCTTCGGTTTCGGCAAACCAACCGGAATCGATCTGCCAGGCGAGGCCTCGGGCTACTTCAGAACTCCCAAAGATCCGGCTTGGACCAGGATAGATCTTGCCACCAACGCGTTCGGTCAGGGCATCGCCGTCACGGCAATCCAGATGATCACCGCTGTCGCGGCCATCGCCAACGGTGGCGTGCTGATGAAGCCGATGGTGGTCAAGGCGTTTCGGAATGGGTCCTCCATTCAGGATGTTCCCCCAGTCCAGGTGAGGAGGGTGATATCGCCTGAGACGGCGAAGGCCGTGACGGGAATGATGGTCCACGTGACGGACGACAACTCTCTGAGACTTGGGGTGGTGCCTGGCTACAAGATCGCCAGTAAGACCGGCACTGCAGACCTTCCCACCCCCGAAGGGTATACCTCTGGGCTCACCTATGCCTCTCAG
>JAJYNT010000185.1 GCA_021786215.1 Chloroflexota bacterium
CTGGGAGTCGCACACCGGTATGAGGGCGGCGGCCAGGTGGACAATGGCCTCTACGTGCTGCTCCCTGGCCGTGGCGACCAGACGGATGGGATCGAGAACGTCGCCCTGCACGAAGTGCACCTGCTCCAATTCAGCGGGCTGCAAAATTCGGTGGATAGCGTTGTCCTGCACGTTGACGTCGTACACCACGACGCCGTGGTCATCGGCCAGCAAACGGCGGATCGCGTAGCTGCCGATGAAGCTACCTCCTCCCACGAAAAGCACCCGCATCTATCCCCCTCCTAAGCCATGAAGGACCCACCATTGACGTCGATGGCAGCTCCGCTAATATAGCTGCTGTCATCGCTGACGAGGAACAGCACCACGTTGGCGTTCTCCTCTGGCCTCGGGAGCCTCCGCAGCGGCGTCTGCGCCAGCATAGTCTCTCTCTCCTGGGCGGTCATCTCGTCCCAGTTCTTCTGCAGCGCCGGCCCGCTGATGGTGAAGCTCGGCACCAGGCAGTTCACGTTGATGCCATGCGGGCCCAACTCCTTCGCCACGTGGCGGGTCAAGGCCAGCACCCCGGCTTTCGCGCAGGAGTACTCCGGCGACACCGCCCCGAACCAACCGGTGCTGCGGGCGGCTCGTGAGGAGACGTTTACAATCTTCCCGTACCCCTGTCGCTTCATCGGTCCCGCGACGGCCCGGCAGCAAAGAAAGGCCGTTTTCAGGTTGGCCGCGATGATCATATCCCAATGGGCCACGTCGACCTGCTCGATCAGGTTGGTGCCGCCGCCACCGGGGTCGCCGCCAGCGTTGTTGACCAGGATGTCGATTCGCCCATGGTTGCTCAGACAGTAGGAAACCATACGGTCCACCTGCTCGGGGTTCGTGAGGTCGCCCGCGAAGGCAGAGGCTCTCGCCCCCTCGGCTTGAAGGGTGCGGGCTGTTTGCTCGGCCCCTTCGGCCTTGATGTCCACCGCTACGACCGTAGCCCCCTCGCGGGCCAGGGTGCGCGCGTAGACCGCGCCCAGACCGCCACCTGCTCCGGTAACAATGGCCACCCGATCCGACAGTCGCATCATCACTTCACTCCCTGCCCCACCTCATGTAGGGCCAGACCTGCCCCCTACGCCCTTCCCCGGACAGGGGTAGGGAGAGGATAAGACTGTTCGTTGCTGGAGTGTGCGGCATCGGGCTACCGTCTGATGCCGCACACTCCAGTATGTGGAACCTGCCCGCCCCCCGCGGTCGGGGACTGGGGCAGGGGGGGTTGGGATTAGCTGTGGTTTCTCCCCAGGCTCACGACATCTTGAGAATCTTCAAGGTGTCATCCTGCGCCTTCTGAGCCGCTGTCTTGGCATCCCCGCCCTGGATCACCGAGACTATCGCCTTGCCGATGGCGTCGCGGGTCTCCGGCACCTGCACCACCAGCGGGTTGGCCTGGTTTACCGCCGCCGTGGGGATCTCCTTGTTGAAGACTTCGAGCCAATCCTTCGGCTGCGACGCCTGGTAGGCACTGCTGTTGAAGACAGACTGCCGCGCCACCGGGAACTTGTAGGGGACCCAGGTGCTCACCTGCGCCTTGCTCGTCAGCCACTCGATGAAGTACCAGGCCGCTTCCTTGTGCCTTGACTTAGAGGATATGCTAAGGGCCCAGGAAATGAGGGTGCTATGCACCCCAGCCGGGCCCTTCGGCAGCATGGCGTACCCCACCTTACCAGCGATCTTGGATACCTTGGGGTTCTCGTAGGTTGAGACAAAGTTGCTGGAGTCGGTACACATCGCCGCATTGCCCTGGTCGAACACGACCTGCTCTTGAGGCCACTGCATGCCGGCGGTGCCAGGTGGACCGTACTTGTGGAGCGTGCTGCCGTAGACCTCCAGCCCCTTGATGAAGGCGTCGGTGGTGAACTCAGGTCGTCCCTTGTCGTCCAGCCACCGGCCGCCCTCGGCGAAGACGAAAGGCGCCAGAGTGTAGACGGCTTGAGTACCATCCCCCCGGCTGGTGTAGCCCGCGAAATTGGCGTTCTTGTCGTACATCTTCTCGGCCGTGGAAACGAACTCGTCGATCGTCTCCGGGACCTTGATACCCTTCTGCTGGAACTTGTCCTTGTTGTAGTAGAGCATCTGCACTTCGGGGTAGAGGGGAACGCCGATCAGCGTGTTGTGGACTGTAGCAATGCTGACGCATGTTGGAATGAAATCCTTGAAGTCGTAGTCCGGGCTGGTGAGATCGGTCGACTGGACGTACTTCTCTATGGGCTCGTACCAGCCCGACTTGTAAAAAGCCTCACCATCCCAGGAAGTGAGGCTCATGTAGCCGTCCACCGACCCTGGATCGGAGTTCAGCACCAACGTCAGCTTCTGCCGGAATTGGTTCTCCGGCAGCACCTCCCATTGCACCTTGATGCCGGTGAGTTGCTCAAACTCAGGAAGTGCCTTTGGTACCAGGAGATTGCTCCAGTCGTGGGTATCGAGCATGAAGTGAAGCTTGGTTCCCGAGAACCTCTTCCAGTTGAAGCCCCCGGCAGCGGCCGGGGCGGTGGTGGCCGGCGCGGCCGCGGTGGGCGCGGGTGCGGCTGGGGCTTTGGCGGCAGGGGCGCTGGTGGGAGCCGCGGCGGGAGCACTCCCGCCGCAACCGGCAAGGACGATGGTAGCGCCCCCGGCCGCCAAACCTTTCAGAAAGGACCGACGCGACAACCGCTTATCCATGGAAATCTCCTCCTTCCTCAAAGGCGAGGCGCGACTGCTCACCCTTGCACCCAAAGGCGAGGCGCGACTGCTCGCCGCTGCAGTCTATTGGGGGCTTCTTGGGGTGTCCAATAGAAGATCTCAATCGTTATCATAGTCCCCTGATACGGCACATAACCGGAGCCCTACAGCGGCCGTTCAGCTTGGGCCAGCAGGCTCAGCCCCTCCACCACACTGGCAGGATCGGCTATCCCCTTTCCCGCGAGTTCAAAGGCAGTGCCGTGGCCCACGGTGCCGTAGACAATGGGGGATCCCAGCATGATCCCAGCCACTCGCCGTTTTCCAAGTACCTTTATGGGCAGATGGCCCTGGTCATGATACATTGCCACGTAAAGGTCGAAGACGCCCTCCTCCGAGCCGACGAAGAGACCATCGGCTGGGATGGGACCGACCACGTCGATCCCTTCGGCCCGCGCATCCTCGATTGCCGGCGCCACGATCTCCGTGTCCTCGGTGCCGAAGATACCTCCCTCGCCGCAGTGGGGGTTCAGCCCGGCCACGGCGATGCGCGGACGAGCGATGCCCAGCCCTCTGATCCCCCTGTCACCGATCCGTATGGTGTAGAGCACCCTCTCCCGGGTGATCTGGTCTAACGCCTGCCGCAGCGACGCATGGTGAGTTACACCCAGTACCCGCATCGGCCCGACGCACAGCATCAGCACCGTTTTCTCGACAGCTGTAAGATGGGCCAGCAGCCCCGGCCCGTCGAAGTGAAAGCCGGCCTGGTACATGGCGGCCTTGCTATGAGGTCCGGCGAGCACGCCGTGGATCTCGCCGGCCAGTGCCAGTTGGACCCCCTTGCGGGCTGCCTCGACGAAGGCCTGACCATTCATTGCCTGTACCTGACCCAGCCGCAATTCGGCGAGATCCACATCGGCCAGGTCCAGCACCTCCAGCACACCATGCCGGAATTCCGCCTGGTCCACGCTCTCTATCCGACGCAACTCCACAGGCGCACCGGCGAAGCCTCTCGCCTGCTCCATGACGCCATAGTCGCCGATCACGAGCGGCCTGCAGTGCTGGTACACCTCGCGAAACGTCGCGGCCTTCAGGGCGATCTCCGGGCCAATACCGGCCGGGTCACCCATGGTCACGCCAATGATGGGTCTTCTTGCTTTCATAGGTTTCCTCATTGAACTACACCTCAATTCTTCAGGCCTAATTCGCTCTTGACGTTCAGTCGAAGGCTCGTTACTATTTGGGACGAACAGAGTTTCGCCAGACGAAATTCTCTTTCACGCTCATTGCTGAGCTTTTCAGCACGTTCGCGTTGGCAACCTGCTCGGACCCCTTCTGCTGGCGCTTTCTGCCGAAACCGTGCAATCGGATGAGCGAACCTTGGAAGTCTCCACTGCACAGCTAAGAGTCTTTATTGCCGTAGCGACTCAGCGCAACTTCACACGGGCGGCCGAGAATCTCTACATGGCTCAGCCTTCCGTAAGCGCGGTGATCGCCAAGCTCGAACAGACACTCGGACAGGTGTTGTTTGAACAGATAGGCAAGAAGGTCTGTCTCACTGAGGCAGGCGAGATTCTGCTCGACTACGCCAAGCGGATCTTGGATTTGTCCGAGGAGACGGATGAAGCCCTCAAAGAGTTCGAAGAGCCGGGCGCTGGTAGACTGCTGCTGGGGGCCAGCAATACCATCGGCATATACTTGTTGCCCGCGGCAATCGCTCGGTTCAAGCAAAGCTACCCCAAGGTATCGGTCTTTATTGGGATCGGCAATACCAACGAGATAGAAGTTGGACTGCTCAGCAATCGCCTCGACTTCGGCCTGGTGGCCGGTTGCCCCGAACACCAGGATCTCAGGCCTAGTCACTTTTTGCGGGACAAGCTGGTGCTGATAGTTCCCGCCGGCCATCCCCGAGCGCGCGAGGGCGCGATCAAAGTGGCCGATTTGGCGCAAGAGCCGTTCATCATTCGCGAGCGGGCAGCCACCACTCGTAGCACGGTAGAACGAGAACTGAAAAGGCTCGGCGTCGCTCCGAAAGTGACAATGGAGGTCGCCAACAACGAGGCCGTCAAGCAAGCGGTGGCAGCCGGCATAGGCGTATCCATTGTCTCCGAACTTACCATCGCGCCAGAGCTGGCGCTGGGCTCCATCGCCAAGCTGGAAATTGAGGGCGCTACGTTCGAGCGCGACTTCTACTTGGTCGTGCACAAAGACAAACACTGCTCCCCTACCGTGCGCGAATTCCTGAACCACCTTAGGGCCGCGGTCGCCGCCTTGCCTTACGCCTCGCCCATCGAATAGCCGAGCTCGAAGGCGGCCACATTCTCGTCCTGGAACTTCGGGATGCGTTGGCGCACCGCGTTGGCGACCGCTTCCTTCTTCAGCGTGTCCGACATCAGCTTCGCCATGTAGCCGACAGCGACCACGTTCGCGAATATCTCCCGGCCAAACTTTTCGACGGCAATGTCGCGCGCGGCGAAGGCCACTTGGCGCACGTTCAGCGTCTCATCAGGCTCGACGAAGGCCGGGTCGTAGATGACGGTGCCTCTACTCACCAGCTTCTTGAAACGGTTGTATGCGGCCTTGGAGAGGGCGCAGAGGAAATCCGGGTCTTCCACCACCGGACTATCTATCGGCTCGTCGGAGATAACCACCTGGCTGCGTACGTAGCCGCCCCGGGTTTCTGTGCCATGGCTGATCAGCATTGTGGTGTTGAGACCCGAATTCACCGCTGCCGTGCTCAGTATCTGGCCGACGCGGACGACGCCCTGGCCGCCGAAGCCGCTCACCAGCACTTCGATTCGCTTGCCCATCAGCGGTACCTCCTCTGCACTGTCTCGACGTTGTTCCTGACTAGTTCGGAGTATTCGACACGGCTGTTACTGGCGTCGAAGAAGATGCCGGTCCGGAACAGTAGTTCGCCCGGTTTGCCGGACCCGTTCGAGTCGGTGTGTTCCTTGAACCAACGATACACTTCCACGGGCTTGCGGGTGCCCAGAGCGCGGCCGGCGAAGTTGGTGATACACGGGAACGGCATGTGGACCAGCGAGAAACCACGGTTCTGGATCGCCTTCTTGATGCTCTCCACCGCCTCCTGACCCTCCAGGCTGGTGTGGCGGGCGAGGAACGTGGCTCCGCCCTCACGTAGGATGGCCAGCACGTCCCGGCCCCCCTGTACCCAGTTGGGCTCATTCATGCCGTATGGGCTGCTGTCGGTGCGATAGCCTTCGGGCGTGGTCCACCCGTATTGCCCTCCGGTGGACTGATAGCCGAGGTTGTCGCAGACGATCACGGTGATGTCGAGGTTGCGGCGGGCGCAGTGCAGCAGGTGCAGCAGGCCGATGCCGAAGGCGTCGCCGTCGCCGACGGTGAGAACGATCTTCTTATCAGGCGGCAGGGCCATGCGGAGTCCGGTCGAAATTGCGTAGACCCGACCGTGCGTGCCGGCGTAGTTGTCGCCCCTCCAGGTGCCGAAGGTCTGCCGGCCGGCGCAGCCGATGCCCGTGCCCCAGATGACATCCTCAACACCCAGGCCCAACTGGTCGATGGCCATGACGACCTTCTTGTGCACCTGTCCGAGGCCGCAGCCGCTGCAAGCCGTGCTGGGGATCTTGCGTGGACGCAAGTACTTCTGTACCAGAGGATCCATCTTACCAGGCCTCCCATTCCCACCGGTTGACCGGCAGCGGCCGGCCGGCCAGCAGAGTGTCGATCATCCGTTGCAGCTCCGCCACCGTCGGCAATTCGCCACACTTGCCGTAGAAATGGACCTCGCTACCCCTCGGCACCGCCCGCTGCACTTCACGCACGAGCTGGCCATCGTTGTTGAGTTCGACCGCAAGGTACTTCGTTGGGAGCGTGAACAGCTCATCGGGAAACGGCCACACGCCGATCAGCCTGACGCCGCCCACCTTCAAGCCGCGCTCGCGCGCCTGCTTGACGGCGCTCTTGACCACCCGTGAGGGGCTGCCATAGGAAACCAGCACCAGTTCCGGGTTGTCGTCCACAAAGTACGGCTCGTACCTGCGGAGGATGTCGCGGTGGTTGCGCACCTTGTAGATCATTCGGTGGGAGTGCTTGTGCTGCGCTTCGACCTCTTCGGTGTCGTAGCCCAACTCGGTCGGTGTCCAGTCCGAGCAGGCGGCACCCGTGTTATGCCCCAGTACCACAGGCGGGATGTCGATCTCGTCGCTAGCGGGGTAGAACTCGGGCCCCCTGTTGATCCGGCGAGGCAGCACGTTGAGGCCCATTTCCTCCAACTCCTCGGGTGTCTCCGGGATGGAGAGGCTTTCCCAGCCATCGGTCACAAGCTGGTCAGCAAGTATGGTCACGGGCATGCGGAAACGCTCCGACAGGTAGAATGCCTCCACCGTCAAGGTCAGGGCCTCCTGCACGCCGGAAGGTGCCAGGACGATCGTCTCGTAGTTGCCTCCCTGAGTGGGGTAGCGGGCTAAGTAAAACTCCCCCTGGCCGGGGGCACCTGTGATGCCGCTGACCGGCCCTACACGCTGGGCGTTGACCACAACCACAGGGATCTCGCTGCCGAGTGCCCACCCGTACGAGTCGGCGTAGAGAATGTAGCCAGGGCCTGATGTCGCGGTCATTGCCTTCAGGCCCCCAAGCGAGGCGCCGACGCAGATGTGCATCGCTGCCAGTTCGTCCTCAGCCTGAAGGTAGTAGCCACCGACCTGTGGCAATCTACGAGACATGTTCTCGGCGATCTCAGTCGCCGGTGTGATGGGATATCCAGCAAAGACCCGGCAGCCGGCGATGATCGCTCCCTCGGTAATTGCCGCGTTGCCGGTTTCTAGAACGCGCTTCATTGCCCACACCCCCTCTCGGCCACAGTGATCGCGAAATCGGGACAAGCGAACACGCACTCCTTGCAGCCGATGCAGCGATCCGGCCTCGTAGCCTGCATCGGGCGGTAGCCCCGATCGTTAGTGAAGTTGGCCCAGGAGTACACGCCGAGCTTGCAGACTTCCTCGCAGTAGCCGCACTCCTTGCACCCGGCCGGGTCGACCGTTACTTCGAATCGCTGCAGGTCACAACCCAGGCAACGGCGTGCCTCCCTGCCGGCCGCGCTGATCGTGAAGCCGAGCTCGACTGTCTTGAACGAACCGAAGCGATCCTTCAGCGACACCTTGTCCACATGGGGACGGGCAGTTCCGCGAGCCGCGGGCTCGAGTCGATCCGCGGCTGTGGATGGTGCGGGTGTCTCGTCGATAGAGCCGTCGCCGCCCAGGTACCTGTCCATGGCGCTGGCAGCTCGCCGACCCTGTGCGACGGCTTCGATGATCGAGGTTGGACCTTCGGCTACGTCGCCGGCCGCGAATATCGCTGGTTGGGATGTGGCGAAAGACTCCTTGTCCCGTTGCACGACTCCGCCCGCGACGGTCTCCAGGCCGAACATCTCCCCCATCTCTGGAGTCTGACCCACAGCCACCAGTATCGTGTCGCAGCTTATTGTGAACTCGCTGTCGGGGATAGCTGAGACCCGAGGCCGCCCGCTCGAGTCCTTCTTTCCGAGTTGCATTCGCTGGCAGGTTAGCTCTAGGGCGCCGTCTTTTTCCTCGATCTTGAGCGGTGAGGCCAGAAACTCGGCCTGCACTCCCTCACTGAGCGCGCCCTCGATTTCCTCGTGGCTGGCCGGCATCTCGTTGCGGGTGCGCCTGTAGAGGATAGTGACCTGCCTGGCGCCGACGCGGATAGCCGTCCTTGCCGCGTCGATGGCCGTATTACCACCACCGACAACGATCACGTTCTTGCCGAGTTTAGCGTCTCCACCCGTGTTGATCCTGTTCAGGAAGGCCAGACCATCGACCACCTTGTCGCTATCCTCGCCGGGTATCTCCAGACGGGAGCCGCGCCAGGTACCGACGGCGACCAGTACGGCGTCGAAGCCCTCTTTGAGCAGCCGGGAGGGAGACTCGACTCGAGTGGAGGTCTCG
>JAJYNT010000079.1 GCA_021786215.1 Chloroflexota bacterium
CACCTCCCGAGCCATCCGGTAGGGTTCTTTTTGAACGATCGAGGGGGAGGCGTCTCCGTAGTGCTTGTGGATTCGGACGGCCAGGGAGGAGCTGATCTGGAGCGATTGGAGGAAGACCATCACCTCCTGGATGACCTTCTGTGCCTCCCATGCCTGGGTGATTATCTCGGCTCGCTTATATCCTAGCCCCGGTACCTCTCGCAGCCGCTTCGGCTCTTGCTCGATCACATCCAGTGTTTCCAGACCGAAGTAATCCACGATGCGGCCGGCAGTGACGGGACCTATGCCTTTGATCAGCCCCGAGCCCAGGTAACGGCGAATCCCGTCGACGCTGGCGGGCAGCACCACCTGGTAGCGCTCCACCTGGAACTGGCGGCCGAAGCGTGGGTGGGTGGTCCATCGACCCTGGAGGCGCAGCGTCTCGCCGACGTTCAGAGATTGGAGGTTGCCGGCGATGGTGACCAGGTCATGTTCATCCGCCGGCTGCAGCCGTGCGATGGTGTAGCCGTTCTCTTCGTTGCTATAGGTTATCCGCTCGACGACGCCTTCGAGGGAGGTGAGGAAAGTGGAAGTCTCCATAGATATCAGCTTCTGGACACATTATACCAGGGGCGTCACAAGGCTCTTATTGGGACAGCTGTCCAGCCAACCCAAGGGGTCGTCCCCACACGTTATTGGTGCCGGTCCCCATCCTCGACCCGACGGCTGTCCCCATGATATCCAGAACGGGGGCACAAGGGAAGGGGACGGCCCTAAGGTCATCCCCCTCTTTCTGAACAGTCTGGGAATGCTACGCTTCCTGCAGCCCCTTGAAAGTGAGTTCGTCCAGGGTTAGCTCCCGCTTGCCGTAGAAGACATCCTTTCTCAGCATACCCTTCTCGGTGCCTGCCACCATGATAGCCCCGGACAGGTCGTCGATCACGTTGAGGGTGGTCCGGAACATGTCTGGAATGAAGTCTATGCCGGCGATTATGGCGATGCCCTCAATCGGCAGCCCCACTCCCTGCAGCACCATCGCCAGCAGCACCAGTCCGCCACTGGGGATCACGGTGCCGCCGAAGTTGATCAGGATTGCCAGCAGCACCAGGTTGATCTGCTGCTCGGTACCCATGGGGATCCCATACAGTTGGGCGATGAACATCGCCGCGATAGGCTGCCACAGCACCGTACCGTCCTGGTTGAAGGTCGCTCCCAGGGGCAGGGAGAAGCCGACGATCTCGGGACGGATCCCCAGTTTCTGCTCGGCCACCTGCATGGAGACCGGCAGGGATGCTGCCGAGGAGCGGGTGCTGAAGGCTACCATCATGTAGTCCACCGACCGCTTGTAGAACTGGATCGGGTTCACCCGTGCGATCAGCGCCACGAAGATGGACACGACGACGAAGGTCTGGAACAGTAGGGCGACGATGCAGGTGACCACGTACAGGGCAAGAGCTGTCAGCGTGGCCGTGCCTGTGGAGGCGGTGAGCCAGGACATCAGGGCAAAGATGGCGTAGGGAGAGTAGGCCATGATCACATAGACCATCTTCACCATGATCTGGAAGAGGGAGTCCAGCAGGTCCTTGACTGGTTGGGCCTTCTTGCCCATTGAGCCCATCACCAGACCGAAGATGATCCCGAAGATCACCACCTGCAGGATATTGGCCGTAGCCGCCGCGTTGATCACGTTGGTGGGGAACATGTTCAGCATGATATCGACGAAGGTTGGCGGCTTGGCGGCCTCGGGCGGTTTCAACTGACCGAAGGCGGCGAGGTTAATTCCCGCGCCGGGCCTGAAGATGTCGGCCGACATCACGCCGATGACGCCGGCGACTACCGTGGTCATCGTGTAGAACACGACCACCTTGACTGCGATGCGGCCGAAGGAGCGGATGTCCACGCTGGCCATGGCCACGGTGAGGGCGGAGAAGATCAATGGGATCACCACCACCTGGATCAGACGGATGAAGATGTCACCGAGCCACTTGATGTCTGTCCCGATGGTCCACTTTGACGCGTTGCAGATCAATCCAAAGACTATCCCCAGGACCATCCCGATGAAGATCTGAACCGTGACGGGTTGCCGGAACCACCAGCGCATCTCGAAAACCTCCCGTTGGATTCCATCATCTGTTGATCACAGAGGAGAACGACAGGATATAGATTGGACTCGAGTGGTCGCACTCGCTGGGAAGACCGTGGTGACCGCACCGCGTTCGCCACCGTCGGCTCATGTATGAAGGAAGCGACGCAAGGCATCGTCGGGGATCGGCCGTGTGAGATCGGGACGTCACCTCCCCCCACAACAGGCCCAGACCGTTGCGGCTGGGCGGCGAGCGGCACTCTCTCCTCGTGGAGTGCTTCCGGCCGCCTACCCATGGGGACGGCCCGGGATGACCGGTAGGAAGCCTGCACCATGCACGTTCGGGCTGCTACCACATTATAGCAACTTGGAACATACAAGCAATCAAATGAATGGATATTAGCAGGAGCTGTTGCTGGTTGGACATGGCTGGAGACACTGCTGTATTATGTTTCACACCCTACCAGCCGGACGGAGATTCGAATCGTACTATGCCCAGGCAGGTTACCGTCAGAGTTCCGGCTACCAGCGCCAACCTCGGCCCTGGATTCGACTCCATCGGCATAGCGCTGGAACTGTACAACACCGTTGCCATCGAGGCCAGCGACGAGTTCGGCGTGAGTCTATCAGGTGAGGGCGAGGACGTTCTCTCCCAGGGGCAGGACAACCTGGTCTATCAGGGTGTGCTCGCTGTGTACGAGAAGCTGCACAGGAAGGTTCCTCCCCTCACCCTCTCCTGTGAGAACTGGGTTCCGCTGGCCCGAGGGCTGGGAAGCAGCAGCGCGGCACTGGTGGCCGGACTGGTGGCCGGCAACGAGTTTCTGGGCCATCCTCTTTCCAGCGAGGCTCTCCTTCAGATCGCAACTAAGATGGAGGGGCACCCCGATAACGTTACCCCGGCCCTTTTCGGAGGGCTGCAGGTGGCGGTCATGAACGGTTCCACCGTGCAGCACCTTCGGGTCCCTCTCGCGGCGGATCTCGGTATTGTGGCCTTTGTCCCCGACTTTCCGATGCTCACTTCAGAGGCCCGCGAGATCCTACCCCGTCACGTCTCCAGGGCCGATGCTATCTATAACATCAGCCGAGCTTCGCTCCTGGTGGCAGCCATGACAACGGGGGCGATCCATCTGCTGAAGGCAGCTACCGAAGATGCCCTGCACCAGCCCTACCGGCTGAAGCTGTTCCCAGCCATGGGAGAGATAATCCAGGCAGGACTGGATGCCGGCGCGGCTGGGGCTGCCCTTAGCGGTGCCGGGTCCAGCATCCTCGCCTTCTCACTTGGCGGGGAGGAGCGGGTGGCCGAGGCCATGAGCGGGGCCGGAGCTCGCGCCGGGGTAGATGGACGAACGATCGTGACAAGGATCTGCTACTCTGGCGCGCAAATTGTTGATAGAGCGTAACCGAGGACTGTCTATTGGGAGGGTCCCATGGCACTCATCGTACAAAAGTATGGCGGCTCGTCGGTCGCCACCGCTGAGAGGATCCTGGCCGTTGCTCGGCGCGTCGTCGCGACTAAAGAGTCTGGCCACAGCATGGTTGTTGTGGTGTCGGCCATGGGCAAGACCACCGATCAGCTGATCGCTCTCGCCCGTGAGGTTTCGTCCGAGCCGGATGAGCGGGAGCTGGATCTGCTGATGTCCACCGGCGAGACGGTCTCGGCGACCCTGATGGCCATGGCCCTCCGCAGCATGGGGCACACGGCAATCTCACTCACGGCAGGCCAGGCAGGGATCCACACTGACTCTTTGCATGGGCGAGCCCGCATCAAGTCGGTGGAGGTCGATCGCCTCCAGCGGGAACTGGACTCCGGGAAGATCGTCATAGTGACCGGCTTCCAGGGAATCACCGACGAAGTGGATGTGACCACCCTTGGCAGGGGTGGATCGGACACCACGGCGGTGGCATTGGCGGTAGCGTTGAAGGCGGACCGCTGTGACATCTATACCGATGTGGATGGTGTGTACACGTCGGATCCACGGTTGGTGCCGGAGGCGCGAAAGCTGGATGAGATATCCTATCAGGAGATGTTGGAGATGGCCCAGTTGGGGTCCAAGGTGATGCATCCCAGGTCTGTGGAACTGGGAGAGGCCTTTGGTGTCCCCATCATGGTCCGGTCTAGCTTCAACGAGGAGCCGGGTACGTTGATTCACGAGGTTAGCGGAATGGAAACCAGAAACCGAGTTCGAGGGATAGCTCACGACCTCAACGCCGGTAAGATCTCCGTGGTGGGCGTTCCCGACCGGCCGGGGCTGGCGGCCTCCATCTTCGAGCCGCTCTCTCGGGCGGGCATCAGCGTGGATGTCATCGTTCAGAACGTCACCGTGGAGGGCGCCACCGATCTCTCTTTCACCGTGGCTCGTGGCGACGTGGCGAAGGCGGTGCGAATCGTGGATCCGGTGGCGCAGGAGATTGGGGCGAAGCAGGTGCTGAGCTCCGACAATCAGGGCAAGGTTTCGATTGTCGGAGCGGGCATCCAGAGCGCGCCGGGCATCGCCGCTGCCATGTTCCGTGCTCTTTCCGATGCCGGCATCAACATCGAGATGATCACTACATCGGAGATCCGGATAACCTGCATCGTCGATCGGGATAAGGTGCAGGAGGCGGTGCGGAAACTCCACCAGCTGTTCGAACTGGACAAGGCCTAATACACCGCCATTCAGATCGAACCGTTCGGGCCACCCATCGAAGCCCTGACCAGATCCAGGACCCGGCTCAATATGGCGCTGGCCACAGCGCCGATCCCACCAACCAGGGCGAGTGCCATGCCGACCTTGGCTGTATCGTGAAGGCCGAGAGTGGCGAAGATCTCAGGGCGTGCGGCCATTGCCAGCCCTGTTAGAAGCAGCAGAACCGAGATAGCCAGGACTATGGCCACCAGATATGTGCCGGCCCGAAGCGCTGCCACCATAGGGCCTGCCTCCGACCGATAAAGTCCCCAGGACTTGGCGGATGGACAGCTCTGTCATCACAGCCGCCTCGAACTGGTTGATGCAAGACCCGTTCCCCGCTCATCACAACGGCGGCATGGTTCACGGAAACGGCGAGATGGAGAGTAACAGTAGAGGCGACCGGCCGGTCGCCCTGGTGGCTCCAGTGGCCCATCCTGGCCCCAGGGCGAGCGCCGCTCGCCCCTACGACTGGCACACCGTCGCTGAACCATCCCCACAACGGCGAACCGTACCTTCGAGCGAGTTCAACTGATATGGCTGAGATCTGAACTCTCAGGATCTTTGGGATGGCTCCGGTTCCGCCGACTGCTCCTCTCCTTCAGACTCCGGGACAGGCCTTTCTCCGCTGGGAAGCACCACAGTCACAGTGGTGCCAACCCCCACCTGGCTCTCCAGGTCTATTTGCCCCCCATGGGTATCCACGATGCTTCGCACTATGGACAGACCAAGCCCGGTCCCTTCCTCGGTGTAGCGTCGGGCGTTCTCGGCGCGGTAGAACTCGTTGAACACCTTTGGCAGCTCTGCCGCGGGAATGCCTATGCCCGTGTCTCTCACCCGGAAGCGGATGTTCCGCTCCAGGGCGTCTACAGACAGCTCCACATCCCCCCCATTAGGGGTATAGTTGATCGCGTTGGACAGAAGGTTGTCGAGAAGCTGTTCCAGGGCGTCCGGGTCCGCGTACATGCCCGGCGTATCTTCTGCGAACCGGGTGAGGAGAGTCAGGCCTCCCGCCTCAGCCTTCCCACGCTGCTGCGCCACCACCTTCTCAGCTACCGCTAGCGGGCTCACTACCTGCCTCTCGGTGAACAGCCTCACTTCTCGAGTACGCGAGAGGATCAGCAGGTCGTTGACCACGCTGAGCAATCCGTTGGCCCGCATCTCGGTCCTGGAAATCATCTCCCTCTGAGCTACCCCCAGATCCCCGGACTGCCCATCCAGCATTCCCCGCAGCGAGCTTTGGATCGCGGTCAGCGGCGCCTTCATCTCCTGAGACACTTTTCGCATGTGCTGACTCTTGATCTTCTCCAGCTCCGACAGCTGGTTATAGGCCTTTTCCAACTCATAGGCCTTTCCTTCCAGTTCCTGCGAGAGGGACCAGATTTCCCTACCCCTGGTTCTCAGTCGCCCCATGATGGTGGTGGCCATGTAGGCAGCCAAGTAGAGGGTGCTGCCGAAAACCAGGAGGACCACCGCCACGAAGAGGCCGTCGTGGACCATCGCGGATCGGGCAGGGCCGAACGGACTCACATGCTGGATCAGGCCCTCGTACTCTCCCAGTATCAGGCTGCAGTAGAGGGCTATGGCCACGGTAGCCTGTAGGAAGGTTTCCCGTCGTGATAGCAGGATGCTGGCGATGATCACGTGGAAGATGAAGTAAAAAGAGAGCGGGGTTTCGATCCCGCCCGAGAAGTGAATTAGCAGGGTGAGGAAGAGCAGATCTATGACGATCTGGGCGTTAGCCATGATCCTGACCTGTGCCAGCCGGTTGTGGCCGGAGCCCACCTCGTTCCACTTGAGACCGACGATGAAGAACGAGTTGTAGATCGCGATGGCGGCGCCGATGAGGTACAGGGGCAGGGGGTCCAGCCTGAGCCCGACAATCGTGGTGGCGACAAACGTGCCGTAGATCACCGCGGAGGACGCCAACCATCTCAGCTGGATGAGCCAGTAGATGCGCTGATTCAGCTCTATATCCGCGGGTGTAGACTGTTGCACCTGAGCCTCCACCAAGCTTCCAAGCCGTCCGTCCGGCAAGTCCCCTGCCCCTTTGCCCGCCGCTAAAGCAGCGGGCTGAGAAAACGAAGCCCGCTGACGCGGCCTGGGAGGCTGTAGGAGCGAGCTCCTGCTCGCGATCCGAGTCGCCGGCAGGAGCCGGCTCCTACGGCCCAGCCCAGTTTACTGGGCTTTGTGTTTTCAGCCCGAGGCTTGAGCCTCGGGCAAGGCCTCAGCTCGCTAACGACAAAAGGCCTCTCCTCTGTCTGACCCGCAGATGCGACAGAATGGAGAGGCGCTCATCACCTCCGGTGCTGGGAGCCAAAAGCCTGACCACCCGCACGACAGATGATGCTACCAAATGGACCGAGAAAAGGCAAGATATATAGGCACGCTAACTGTTGTTATCCATAGCTAGCCGGCCTCGCACCCAGTCCAGCCAGCCCTCCATGCCCTGTCCCTTGCGAGCCGACAGCTCAAATATAGGCAGGTCCGGGTGAGTGGTCCGCGCGGCCGCCCTTGCCTTGTCCAGGTCGAAGTCCACCATCCCCAACAGGTCCATCTTATTGAGCACCATGGCGCTCGATTGCTCGAAGATCAGCGGATACTTCTCCGGCTTGTCGTCTCCCTCGGCCACGCTGAGGATGACTACCTTGGCGTCCTCTCCGATGTCGAATTCTGCCGGGCACACCAGGTTTCCCACGTTCTCGATGAACAGCAGCCTGATCTCCCCAAGGGGCAAACTATCCAGCGCGGAGCGCACCATGTTCGCGTTCAGGTGACAGTCCCCGCCGGTGTTGATCTGCACCACCGGTATCTCATGCCGGCCGATCCTCTGGGCGTCGCTGCTGCCGGCGATATCCCCCTCGATCACCGCCATCCGAAGCTCGCCCTTGAGCTGCTCCAGGGTCCGCTCGAGCAGCGTGGTTTTCCCGGCGCCCGGCGAGGCAATCAGATTGATGGTGTATATGCCCTTGCCTCTCAACAGTCGCCGGTTTTCAGCCGCGATGGCGTCGTTGGCCTCAAGTACGTTGCGCAGTACCTTGATCTCCATTGCGTCTCCTCTGGCCTTCGGCCCAGGTAGATGCTTAGAGTCCGTCGGGAAGACCTGGTGACACCCCAGACCCTGCCAGAGGGGCATACGCCCCTCTGGACTCCCCGCTCCAGCACTCGACACTAGCAGATGCGAGGCAGCATCTCTCCCATCAGCACTTGAACAATCCGAGTCCCACCGATCCGGGTCCTCATCAGCACCTTGCCGGCCGGTTCGGGCAGCAGCGTCCCTATGATCCGCGCATCTTCTCCGTATCGAGTGCTTCGCATGGCATCCAGGGCATTGTCGGCCTCCTCGAGAGGCACGATAGCCACCAGCTTTCCCTCGTTTGCCACGTAGAGTGGATCGAAGCCCAACATCTCGCACGCGGCCTGCACAGCGGGTCTGATGGGGATTCGATCCTCATCGATCCGGATGGCGACCCCCGACTGGGCGGCTAGTTCGTTCAGTGTGGTGGCGAGACCGCCGCGGGTTGGATCGCGCAGCGCTCGCAAGTGAGGGGACGCTTCCAGCAGGGCCTGCACCATCCGGTTCAGGGGGGCAACGTCGCTCGCCACCGGGGCTCCGAACTCCAGCCCCTCCCTTCGACTCAAGACCGCCATTCCGTGGTCACCTATGTGGCCCGAGAGGAGGACCACGTCGCCCGGCCGGCCGTTGCTGCCCGATATGTCGATCCCCTGAGGCACAATTCCCACCCCGGTGGTGGTGATGAACAGCCCGTCGGCGCCGCCTTTCTCCACCACCTTGGTGTCACCGGTGACCACCTGCACAGCTGCTTCCTCTGCCGCCGCTTTCATGGAAGCCGCAACCTGCTCCAGGGTTTCGATGGGCAAACCCTCTTCCAGGACAAAGCCTGCCG
>JAJYNT010000038.1 GCA_021786215.1 Chloroflexota bacterium
TTCCAGAACGACCCCATGACTCAGTTCCCCATGATCTGCACGGTCGGAGAGGAGTCCTGGCGCCAGAAGGAGTCGAAGACCTTGGATGGGGTGCCCGAGGCCTGGGGCGACATCAAGGAAAGGTCTATCGTTTGGGAGACGCTGACCGCCACCACGCTGCTCCAGGCGGGTGCGGATATCCTGGTGCTACGGCACCCCAAGTCGGTGGAGCAGGTGAAACTGGCCATCGACAAGCTGATGAAGGCGTAGGGGGTTAAGGCGAGATGGCTCTAACTGGACTGGATATCTACAAGCTGCTCCCCAAGACGAACTGCAAGGAGTGCGGCTTCCCTACATGCCTGGCCTTCGCCCTAAAGCTGGCGGCGAAGGGCGCTGAACTGAGCGCCTGTCCCCACGTTTCGGAGGAGGCCAAGGCTGCTCTGGAATCGGCGTCCGCGCCGCCCATCAGACTGATAACCGTTGGCGCCGGGGATCACAAGATAGAGGTTGGGAACGAGGTCGTCATGTTCAGACATGAGAAGACCTTCTATCACCAGCCTGGGCTTGCCTTCCGGGTCAAGGACACTCAGTCGGCGCAAGAGGTGGCTTCGGCGGTGGCTGAGGCGGCGGGCTACGTTGTCGAGCGGGTTGGCATGACTCTGGCTCTGGACGCCATAGCGGTGGAGAACACGTCGGGCGAACCGGGCGCGTTTGTGGAGTGTGTGAAGGCGGTCAGGGCGAACGCCAAGCAGCCGTTGATACTGATGTCGCGAAACCCTGCTTCCATCGAGGCGGCGCTCGCGGCAGGTGCCGGCGACAAACCTTTGATCTATGCTGCCGACGCCGAGAACTGGCAGGCGATGGCGGCACTGGCGACCAAGTTCAGCTGCGCGCTGGTAGTGCGAGCGAACGGGGAGCTCGAGGAGTTGGCCACGCTCACCGATCAGGTGATGAAGGCAGGTGTGGCTGATCTGGTGCTGGACCCCGGATCTCGGGATCTATCCGCGACCCTGGCCCATGCGACGCAGATTCGCCGTCTGGCCATCAAGAAGAACTTCCGTCCCCTCGGGTTCCCGGTCATCACCTTCCCGGGCGAGGGCGCTGAGTCGATCGAGCAGGAAGCCGTCGCGGCCAGCGTGCACATCACCAAGTACGCGGGTATAGTGGTGCTGGATCACTTCAATCCATGTGTCGTGTATCCTCTCCTCACCCTGCGTCAGAACATCTACACCGACCCACAGAAGCCGATCCAGGTGTCCCCGGGCATATACAAGTTTAACGAGCCTAACGCCAACTCGCCGGTCCTGATCACCACCAACTTCTCGCTGACCTACTTCTCAGTGGCTGGTGAGGTCGAGACCAGCAACGTCCCGACCTGGGTGGTGATCGCCGACGCCGAGGGACTGTCCGTGCTGACTGCCTGGGCCGCGGGGAAGTTCAGCGCCGAGAGCATCGCGAAAACCATGAAGAGCTGTGGTATCGCCGAGCAGGTGGAGCGCAAGGTTGTGACCCTGCCCGGACTTGTGGCCACCCTCTCCGGTGAGCTGGAGGAGGAGCTTCCAGGCTGGAAGATCGCCGTGGGCCCCCGGGAGGCCGTGGATCTGCAGGGCTATCTGAAGAGCCTTCGGGGTTAGCATCAGAAAGTGGGGCGGGGGCTTGTCCCCCGCCGCCGAAACAGTGCGAACTGGGCGGCAGGGCACAGAGCCCCGCCCTACTCTAGAGGGAATCCTACGTTGACCATCACCATCGCAATGGCTGGCAAGGGTGGCACCGGGAAAACCACTCTGGCGGCTATGATACTCAAGTACTTGCGCCAGCGGGGCCAGGGAGCCGTGCTGGCGATAGATGCCGACCCCAGCGCAAACCTCAACAGTGCCGTGGGCATGGAGTTGGAAGCCACCGTAGGGGACGTTCGGGAGGAGACCGCCATCCGGACCGGCGGTGGGGTTATTCCCGCTGGGATGGCGACCAGGGACTACCTGGAGCTTCGAATCAACGAGGCTCTGGTGGAGAGCAAGGGGCTAGACCTGATCGCCATGGGTCGACCGGAAGGGCCGGGTTGCTACTGTGCGGCGAACCACGTTCTGCGAGAGGTTGTGGACAGGATCGCGGGTAGCTATCGGTATGTAGTGATCGACAACGAGGCTGGCCTGGAGCACCTGAGCCGCAGGACCACTCGAGACGTGGACTACCTCCTGGTGGTCTCGGATCCGACTGTTCGGGGGTTGGTGGCGGCCGGTCGGGTGGCCGGACTGGTGCAGGAAGTTCAGACCCGGGTGGGCCGAGTCTGCCTGATAGTGAACAGGGTTCAAGGTGCCTTGAGTCCGGCGCTCATGGAGGAGATCCGGCGGCAGGGTCTGGAGCTGGTGGGGACCATTCCGGCCGACCCTCGGGTTGGGGAGTACGATAGCGACGGGGTGCCGCTTGTGGAGCTGCCCGATGATTCCGTTGTGTATCGGTCGGTTCAGGAGATTGTCGATAGGCTGCTGGACGGGAGAGGCTAATAGATCGGGCGGGAGGTGGATGGCGATGGCCCCGACCACAAGGAAGGGAGCCGCCTGGGGTTTCTCGCCCACATAACGTTATTGGGAGGGACGACTATGCTTGTTATCGGAGAGAACATCCACATCATATCTCCCAGAGTCAAGACTGCTATTGATGAGCACGACACCGCTTTTTTCCAGTCGCTGGCAAAGAAGCAGGTGGAAGCAGGCGCGAACTACGTGGAGCTGAACATCGGTCCCTCGCGGAAGCGGGGCGTCGACATAATGCAATGGCTGGTCCCAGAGGTTCAGAAAGTCGTCGAAGTTCCTCTGTCGCTGGATACCACCAATGCCGATGCGATCGAGGCCGGTCTCAAGCTGTGCGAGCGCAGGGCTCTGATCAACTCCACCTCGGCTGAGCAGGCTCGCCTTGCGCGCTTGATGCCTATGGCGGCGGAGCACCATTCCCCGATTATCGCTCTCACAATGACCGAACAGGGTATCCCGAGCACTGGTGATGGTCGTGCTGAGCTTGGTTTTGAGCTGGTCAACGCGGCGGCACAGCACGGGGTAAGCAGTGACAATCTTGTCTTGGACCCCCTTACCCTGCCGGTATCGGCGGACCAGCCCGGTGTTCAAGTCACCGTCGAGGCGGTTCGAATGTTCAAGGGGCTGGCTGATCCGCCGGTGAAAACGGTGGTGGGGCTGAGCAACGTGTCCAACGGCTCTTTGCCGGAGAATCGGCCTCTGATCAACCGCGTCTTCCTCGTGATGCTGCTGGGCGTGGGGTTGGATGCTGCCATCGTGGATCCCCTCGACAAGAAGCTGATGGATGCAGTGAGAATTGTGGAGACTCAGGATACCAGCACTGGCGCCGGCAAGCTGCTGTGCGCTCTGTACAACGCCTATGCAGCCGGGGAGAGCATCACGCCTGACGACGTGGATATGAGCGATCCGGAGCAGGTGGACATCTGGAAGACCGTTCGAGTCTTGCGGAACGAGGTGATCTACGCCGACTCCTATCTGAGGGTCTAGTCGGTCACCGGTCCAAGAGGCGAAGCTGTTCCAGGAGAAAGTGCCCTACTGGTGGGCTGGAGGCGACAAGGTGGAAGGCGAGAGCAGCGAGGCCATGGTTGTGAGCTCTAGGCAACAGCAATGGGACGCGTTTCGGTCTCTAGTTCAAGGGCTGGAAGAGGAGCGGGACCTGGAGGGGCTGGCCTCCATCGCTGAGAAGAGCTTGATGGGACTGCGGCAACTTTGTGAGAGGCCGGTTACCTGCACGGAGTTGGATCAACTGTTGGATGGCCTTCGTCAGTTGAAGCTGGATGCCTTCGAGTTAGGGGAAGAAAACTAGGAGTTGGCTCCTGCCGACGACTCAGTCGTCGGCAGGAGCGCTCTTGCCTGGCGCGGCCGCGGGCTACGCTGCCCGATGGGTGCCCTTGCGCCCTCGTCTCATGCGAAGCCTTCGCTCGACCCCATATGCGCGCACGGAGCGGGTGGGGATGAAGTGCATTCGACCGAGTCGGGTGGAAGGCAGTCGGTTCCGCTCGATCAACCCCAGGATGCTGCGCTCCCTGATCCCCAGGTAGTGCGCGGCGGCCTTTACCGAGAGGAATCCTGGCACGCGGACGGGTGCAGCCTCGCCTGCAGTAGGCATTTCTTCTGACATGGAGAACCCCTTTCGGGAGGCGGATGGTGTTCCGCTACTCCAGGTATTGACATAATTATACCAGATTGTAGTCATGGCTGGTTGTGCGCTGAGGCCGATGACTAGGGGGCTAGCCACTCGACCCGTCCGCGAGTGGTTAGCCCCCCGGGAGATGCGGCTGATGGTCGCTTGCCGACTACGCTACCAGCATCTTCTGAATGTCCGCCTCCGGCGTGGTCACCAACCGGATGTCCCAGTTCTCGACCAGCGCTTTCAGGATCGCATCGTTCCCCCAGGCCGGCGGGACCGGACCAAGGTAAATGCCCTTCACGCCGAGAGCGAAGAGGCTCCAGAGGATAGACACGGCTTTCTGCTCCATCCAGCTCAGCACCAGAGTGAGTGGCAACTCGTTGATTCCTACCCCGAACAGGCCGGCCAGAGCCTGAGCGATCTCCACCGCGACGATCGCGTCGTTGCATTGCCCCAGATCGAGCAGCCTTGGGACTCCGTCAATCTGGCCGAGATCGAGATCGTTGAATCTGTACTTCCCGCAACCAAGTGTCAGGACCACCGTATCCCGCGGCAACTGCTGGACGAACTCTCGGTAGTAGTGCATCCCCTTCAGTGGTGAGTCGCATCCTCCAACCAGGAAGAAGTGGCGGATCTTTCCGGACTCGACCTGGGCCTTGATCTTGGTGGCCAATGACAGCACTACCGTAGAGGAGAAACCCGTTGTAAGGATGGTTTCGCTTGGGCGATCGGGCAATTCCGGGAGTGTCCTGGCCTTCTCGATCACCGGCGAGAAATCGAAGCCGGAGATGTGCTGGACTCCTGGTAGCTGTGCAGTACCGCAGGTGAACATGCGGTCGGCATATTCGTCCCTGGGGAGCAGCACGCAGTTGGAAGTACCCAGTATGGCCACCGGGTTCTCTGTGAACAGCTGCTTCTGGTCGAACCATGCCTTGCCCAGGTTCCCAACGAGGTGTCGATGCCTCTTCAGTCCGGGATAGGCGTGGGCGGGAAGAAGCTCGGAATGGGTGTAGACGTTGATACCGGTCCCCTCCGTCTGCTCCAGCAGTGCCGACAGCGCCTTGAGGCTGTGGCCGGTGGCGACGATGCCACGACCCTTCACAGTTCCGGTCTGGACTGGCGTCGGAACCGGCTCACCGTAGTTCGCGATGTGTGCTTCCTTGAGCAGCCTCATGGCTCGCACGTTCATCTGCCCGGCTTCGAGCGCGAGCCCGACGAACCCCTGTGGATCGAAGTTGACGTTGGTGAGTGTGGAGTAGAGCGAGTTTTCCAGGAAGGCTTCAATTTCGGGGTCTGAGCGCCCCAGTTCTCTGGAGTGATAGTGATAGGCTGCGATCCCTTTGAGGGCAAAGATCAGGTTGTCCTGCAGGCGTGCTACGGTGGCATCCTTGCCGCAGATGCCGACGGTGGTGCAGGCTGTGCCGCCTGATACCTGCGAGCACTGGTAGCAGTGCATCTCCTGAATTCCGTCTACGGCCATTACGTTTTGTCCTTTCATCGACGTCTTCGTTGCCATGCGATGGCATTCGCGTCAGTCTAGAGAGGGGCGAGACGGTTGCATGCGACAAAAGTCACAATCTTGCCACATCTGGATGGAATGGTGACGTGCATGGGGAGCCGGCTAGCCGATAGCTACAGCCACCTGGTCAATTCAGCTCTAGGCCGCCAGGCGCTCGGGGTTGATCTCGGCCATCGGCGCGGTGAGCGCTTCTCGGAGCAGCTGATCGATGGTATCCACCTGCACGAATCTCATCTCGTTGCGCAACTCCTCCGGCACTTCGGCGAGGTCGCCCTCGTTCCTGCGGGGCAGGATGACCGTGCGCAACCCCGCACGATGAGCTGCCAGCATCTTCTCCTTGATCCCGCCTACCGGCAGCACTTTGCCGCGCAGTGTGACCTCTCCGGTCATCGCGACATCGTGGCGCACCAGTCTGCCGGTCACGAGTGATGCCAGGGCGGTGGCCATAGTGACTCCAGCCGATGGACCGTCCTTTGGGATGGCGCCGGCTGGCACGTGAATGTGGATGTCCTTGTCCTCGAAGATCACGGGATCGATGCCGAGGCGGGTGGCATTAGACCGAATGTAGGAGAGGGCCGTCTGGGCCGATTCACGCATAACGTCGCCCAGCATGCCGGTCAGTATGAGGCGGTTGTTACGGCCTTGCATCATGGTTGCTTCGACGAAGATAATGTCGCCCCCGGTGGGAGTCCACGCGAGACCGGTGGCAACGCCGGGGCGGTCTATCCGCTCAGCGACCTCGGCGTAGAACCGCGGCCTCCCGAGGTAATCGTGGACCGACTCGCCGGTCACTACCATGGGGCCCTTGGCCCCTTCGGCCAGCTGGCGAGCTGCTTTCCGGCACACCGTCGCAACCTGCCGCTCCAGATTGCGGACTCCTGCCTCTCGAGTGTAGTCCCGGATTATGGTTAAGAGTGCTTGATCTTCGAAGATCAGTTCCTCGCTGGAGAGACCGTGCGCTCGCAACTGCTCGGGCACCAGGTAGCTGATGGCGATGTGCAGTTTCTCCTCCTCGGTGTAGCCCGCGAGCTCGAGCACCTCCATCCGATCCAGCAAGGGCCCCGGGATGGTGTCCAGATTGTTGACGGTGGTGATGAACATCACCCGAGAGAGATCGAAGGGCACGCCCAGGTAGGAGTCGGTGAAGCTGCTGTTCTGGGCGGGATCCAGCACCTCCAGGAGGGCCGCGGATGGATCGCCCTGGTACCCCACGGCCAGCTTGTCAACCTCGTCCAGCATGAAGACTGGATCGACCGTGCCAACTCGCCTGATTCCCTGAATGATGCGGCCCGGCAGGGCGCCCACATAAGTTCTGCGGTGGCCACGGATCTCGGCCTCATCTCGTATGCCGCCCAAGGAGATGCGGATGAACTTCCTCCCCATGGCCCTGGCGATGGACTGGCCCAGGGAGGTCTTGCCGACTCCAGGCGGTCCCACGAAGCAGAGGATAGGCTCCCGCATCAACCCCTCCTCGCCGGGTTCCTCGCCCGTTCGCTCCTCTTTCAGTTTGCGCACGGCCAGGTACTCCAGGATTCGCTCCTTGATGGGATCGAGGTCGTAGTGGTCTTCGTCCAGGACCTGCCTGGCGTGCTGCACGTCTATCCTACCCCCTGTGGTCTCGCTCCAAGGAAGGCTTGCAAGCCAGTCTAGATAGGTGAGGATGATCCCATGCTCCGGTGAGACAGCGGGCAACTGAGCCAGGCGAGCCAGTTCCCTGTCGGCCTCCTGGCGTGCCTCCGACGGAAGATGTGATTCCTCTATCCGCTGACGGATCTGAGCGACCTCTCGGTCTAGTCCCTCCTCTTCTCCAAGTTCTCTTTGGATCGCCCGCAACTGCTCCCTCCGGATGTACTCGCGCTGGCTCTTGCTGATCCTCTCCTGAGCCTGGCTGCGGATGCTCTCGGTGATCTCCATGACCTCGATCTCACGCTGCAGATGGTCGGTTAGTCTCCGCAGTTTCTCGCGGACCGAGTCCAGCTCCAGAAGAGCCTGCTTGAAGGCCACGTCTCCGCGAACGCTGGAGGCGACCATGTAGGCGAACTCCCTGGGATCTTCGATGGTGGCCGCGGCCGCGCTCAGTTCGTTGGGCAGATAGTTGGAGAGTTCCACCACCCTCTGGAACAGGGTCAGCAGGTTGCGCCGCAAGGCTTCAACCTCCGGGGTGCGCTCCTCCACTTCGGGCCTGAGCTCGGTCTTGGCCACCAGATAGGGCTGCTCTGCGACGTAGTCCAGTATCTGCACCCGTTCCAGCCCTTGGATCGCAACTGTCATCCCGCCCTGAGGCTGCTTCACCAACTGAAGCACCCGGGCTACTGTGCCCATTCCGTACAGGTCCGCGGGGCCGGCCCCCTCAACCTCGGCTCGTCGCTGGGACACGAGGGCCACCAGCCGGTTCCCTTTCACCACGGCCTCCATCAGTCGTACCGATCGTTCCTGCCCAATCTGCAGCGGTATAGCAGCAAATGGGTAGGCCACGGTGCCGCGAAGAGGCAGGAGGGGAAGGACCTCAGGGATTCTGAGGAGCAACTCCTCGCGGCTTTCCTCATCCTCCCCCAGATCCTCCGGCTTGTTGGTCATTTTGGCGCGTCTCCCTTCGAACCCTGGTGCGTAGTGCGCTTTGGCAAAGCTCAAACGTCACAAACGTCGGGTGGAAGAATGGGGCAAAGGACGTGCCAATCGGAAGACGGCGTTCCGAGTGGCGCGTCCGATGGTCCTCGAGGGTCGCTAACGTCCGACGCTGCCAGGAACAACCGACGGCGGGGCGTGATACAATCTCCTGCGATATCCAGAACCAGCGTGAGGTGAGGCATGAAGGCGACCAACGAGAAGAAGGTAGACATCGCCAAGGATATCCTGGTGGCTTACATCGGCCACAGCCCTGACGAATCCCGGTACGTAGACGAGGCGTG
>JAJYNT010000390.1 GCA_021786215.1 Chloroflexota bacterium
GGAAGGGCTCGCCGGTGGGACTGGCGAATCCATACAGCCGTGGATAGGCGGAGATCGGGACTTTCGAGTCCAAGGGTTGCCCCAGGATCTGAGCGAATGCCCGACTGCTGGAAACGATCCTTCCGTCTGGGGCAGCGGCAACGACGACCCCTTGAGGAATATTCTCCAGGATGGCCTGAAGGTGGAGGTTGCTGACGCTCAACCGCTGGCTGGCACGGCGGGTAGCCTCTAGTCGCTGGATGTGGGCCAGAGCCGTGCCGGCGTGGTGGACGATCTCCGACATCAGCTCTATCGAACCGTCGTGGTAGGGGTCCCACTGATCCGTGGAAGCAATCAGGAGCAGACCCAGGGTCCGATTGCCGTGGGCAATGGGTGCCAGTATGACCGACTCGCACCCGAGCTTCGCCGCGAGCGATGCCCTGCTGCCCGATCCGAAGAGGGCACGAAGCTGCTCCTCGTTCTCTTTGGGGAGGCTCACCGGCCGGTGAAGGCTGACTATCTTGCTGGCCAGCCCCTGATAGCGAAGAGGCGGCCAGTCCTGAGCCAAGAGCGCGGCGATGGGCTGCTGCTCGGGGTCGCTGTGGGAAACGGCCGCGAGTCGAAACTCCCCGGTTGCCCTGTCCTGAAGCCACAAACTGCACCAGCCGGCCATCGCTTCTGCAGCAGCGTTGGCTATTCGAGGGGCCAACTCGCTGGGAGTAGAGGATGCGGCGAGAGCCTCGAGCAGCTGCGAGAGAAAACGCGCGGAGCTCTTCGGCACCGCTTTGTCGACCTCAATGTTTCCCGTTTCAGGGCCGCGAAGGGTCTCTGTCACGACGATCCCAATCGGTCCATTGGATGGATGGATCGCGCCAAGAGGCGCCAGCACGAAGACTAGAATAGCATGGCAGCCGAAGGTTGTTCAATGCCATGGAGGCCCAGTTCGGTGCTTATGGGTAGTGTTGTCGCTACGGCCAGCCACCTGCTGTATATTTGTGCAAAACCACTTCGAAAGGAGTGCTGCCGCTCATGCAGCTCGCGGTCTTCGGTCTCAGCATCACTAGTTCGTGGGGAAACGGCCACGCTACCGTGTACCGGGGGTTGCTGCGGGAACTGCACCGGCGGGGTGTGGACGTTACGTTCGTCGAAAAGGACAGCCCCTGGTACGCGGCCAATCGAGACCTCCCACAGCCGGATTTCGCCAGGGTCCTCTTGTATGGAGACTCCGACCAGCTAGACTCCGTTCTGGACGACGAGTTGGGCCGAGCGGACGTCGTTCTGCTGGGCAGCTACTTTCCCGACGGCATCAAGGTGGCCGACCGGCTTGCGAAAACCCGTGCGCCAGTGCGGCTCTACTACGACATAGACACGCCGGTAACACTCGCGGCCTTCGCCCGAGCGGGTGGAGCGCCCTACCTGCGAGCGGACCAGATAGCTGTCTTCGACGCTGTGCTCTCCTTCACAGGAGGCCGAGCCCTGCGAGAGCTGGAGACGCGATGGGGTGCCTCTCGTGCTGTGGCGTTCTATTGTGCCCTGGCCCCCGATTTCCACCGCCGGACGGAGCCAACCGATCGCTTTCGCTGTCGCCTGGGTTACATGGGCACCTATTCCGACGATCGGCAGAAGATCTGGGAAACGCTGTTTCTCGGCCCCGCTCGGCGGCTGACCGAGCAGCGGTTCGTCCTGGCTGGGCCGCAGTATCCGGTTATGGAGATGCCGTCCAACGTGCGACACTACCAGCACGTGGCCCCGCCGGAGCACTCAGCCTTCTATAGCTCCTGCGATCTGACCCTGAACCTGACACGCGGGCCAATGGTGGTTTACGGCTACAGTCCATCGGTGCGGCTGTTCGAGGCCGCGGGGTGCGCCGCCTGCGTGATCTCCGACCCGTGGGACGGTTTGGGGGAGCTGTTCCAGATCGGACAGGAGATCCTGGTGGCTTCCAACGAGGATGAGATGATCGGGTTGCTGCAGCGTCTTGAGTCCGAAGAGATTGTCTCAATCGGCAACCGCTTTCGCGCGAGGGTACTGCGCGAGCACAGCTACGCCACGAGGGCGCAGCTGTTGCTCGATCTCATCGCTTGCCGGTGACGACCTCGCCTACTCTACTGAGGCAGGCATCACATGCCCCCTCTGGGTAGCAACTGGTACAGGGTGATCTGCATCTCACCACCGCCCATGAAGCGGGCTGTCCCCCCGGCCGGCATTCCGGCGGATGTGCCGCCGGGCGCCCCGGAGTTCCGTGTCAGGGTATCGAAGCCGTTCACAGGAATGCCGTTAGTTTCCACCCACTGGGAAATGTCCGATTGCGACCTGAAACCCCGCCCGAAACCGGCGCTGTTCCAATAGATGTAGCGTAGCTTGCCGTCGGCGACCAGTTGGTCGAGCTGCTGGGTGGTGACGACCTGGTCCAACCCCATGAAGCCCCCCATGTACAACACCGGCCGTCCGGTGGCGAGCACGTAGTCGGAACCCTGCATGGAACTGGGCACCGCCATCAGGTACTCAGTCCCCTGAGTATTAGCCTGAAGATACTGGAGCAACGATTGGTTGACCTGTAGCTTCCCATCATTGGGGGGTCCGGACGATCGACCATCGTACGCCGAGGGAAGCGACTGGTTATCGCTGGGATGGAGGGTCGTGAGCTCGGACCAAATGCCCGGCGTGATCAGCATGGCGGCAATGACGCAAGCGAAGCCGGCCGCGGCCAAGCGGTTTTTCCGCAGGACCGCGGAAACAGCCAGCAGAGCTGCCCCCGCGATGGCGAGGCCTATCACGAGTGGGATCCATGGCGTGGCGTTGACGAAGGCAGTAGCGGTGCCGACCTGCAGCTTCAGCGTCACCACCACGGCCACGATCAGCAGAGCAGTAGCCACCCAGAGGTGGCGGTCACGCAGCTTCCAGATCTCGGCGACACCTATGCCAACCAGGGCCGCTATTGGAGCGCCCAGCGTCGACAGATAATAGGGGTGGAAGAAACCCGCGACACTGAAGAAGGCCATGTCGGTGAGCAGCCACCCACCCCAGAGCAGCATGGTTTGGTGCTTCTGGGAAAGGGGCCAGCGAGGCCGCGCGCGGAACAGCAGCAGGACGGCCGCGAACAGCGCAAACGGAAGCAGCCAGCTAGCCTCGTTGCTGAGCGGGGCGGTGAACAGCCGAAGCGCCCCGGGCTGGCCCGTACCATCCACTCCCCCGAAACCCCCGAACCCACCGAAGCCACGCCCTTGCCTCGTCGGGAAGGCTCCAAGCTGGTTGAAAAGGGTAACCATCCCACCCAGGAGGTTCGGGATACCCTTGATCAAAGCGACCGGCGCGTTCAAGAGGTCAGAAACTCCGCTGGAACCGTTTTTGGGTGATTGACCCATCCGTCCGGAGATACGGTTCGGACCCGTCCCAGACTGACCGAAGAAACCATTACCCCCGAATCCGGGCCGCTGGAAGCCGGCCCCGAAGCCGGGGGCTTGCTGCCCCGATCCACCACCAAATGGTGTGTTCGCCAGCAGCCCTCCCAGCAGCCCGCCCCGGCCGCCCATGCCGAGGAGTCGCTCCATACCGTTGTAACCGGTGATGAGGCTCATCTCGGAGTTGTCCCCGCTGCTTCCGACGTAGGGGCGCTGATCGGCCGGCGTGAGGTCGACGATGGTAGCCCAGGACAGTGAGACGACTAGGAGCACCACCGAGGCGAGCGTCAGGTTCCCCAGCTTCCTACCGAGCCGCTCGGGAGACCCGAAGAAATAGAGGGCATAGAAGGCAGGCAGAGGCAGGAAGGCTTCCAGCATCTTGATGTTGAAGCCGATGCCCACCAGAAGCACGCCCAACAGCAGGTAGCGCAGTCTGCCGCGCTCCGTCGCCACGATGAAGGCCCATGCGGCCAGCAGCAGCGTGAAGATCAGCGTGCTATCGATGGTGTTGTTCCGGTCCGTGGCGACGACCACCGGGGTTATCGCCAGCGCCAGTGCGGCCACAAGTCCGGCGATGGTGCCGTAGCTTCTTCTAACCAGGTGATAGACAACCATGATGGAGAGCAACCCCGCCACAATCTCCGGCAGCAGCACGCCGAAAGCACTTACCCCGAAGAAGTGGGCGGAGATGGTCTGCAGCCAGAGCCCTACCGGGGGCTTGTCCACGCTGACCGAGCCGCCGGGCTCGGCGGCAACGAAAAAGAAGTTGTGCCAGGATTGAAGCATGCTGGCAACAGCCGCGCTGTAGTAGTGATTGACGTAACCGAGCGCGGCGAGATTGGTCAGGCGAAGGGCGGCAGCTAAGGCCAGGATGGCCGTCAGCGCCGTCATTCTCAGAATAGCGTATCGTTCGACCAGTAAGGTCCTGCCCTGAGCGACTCGAGACGTCGCCGTCTCCCAGTTCGTGGTTCGCATGCTGTATGACCCCAGCTCTTATGGTTCCGCTCCTCAGAGTATAGGGGAGGACTGTTAAGAAGGCGTCAAACAGCTGTTAAGAGTTGGGGAAGCTTTACAGGGATTGGCCGACGGAGAAGAAGGACTACTGGGTAAAGAGCCGACTCAGGAAGCCGTCCATCTGCTCACCGCGTTGGCTGTAGCAGTGCCGTGACCGGATCCTGTCACGGCCTCGGTTGCCGATCTCGGTGGCGTTCTCCTGGCTCACACCGTGGACGAAGGAAGCGACATCTGCGTATCCCGAGGCTACCAGCGCCTCGCTGCCGGGAGAGAGAAAACTCTCGATCCCATTCCACCGATCTGTGACGAGGCAGGCTCCGGCTCCCGCGGCTTCGAACACCCGGGTCGGAGGGCTGAAGCCGTAGTCGGCCATAGCCTGGCGGGTGACATTCAGCACGAGGCGAGCGCTAGAGTTGAGGACGTTGTGGAGGGCAGTGGAGACGTGGCCGAGGTAGCGGACGTTGCCGGGTAGGGCAACATCCCCCCAGCCTTGCCCACCCAGAAGGAAGCGATGATCTGGACAGGCTTCGGCGGCCCGAAAGAAGAACTCCCGAACTCGGTCCTCGCGGTCGGGCAGCCTGTGGCCGACGAACAGCAGGTCGCACCGATAGGCTGGATCGGAGGCAACCGGGTGGTGGCTGTCCGGGTCCAGAGCGTTGTACACCAACTCCACCTGGCGAGCGCCCAAAGCCTCGTAGCCCTCGGTCACTCTGGGGCCTCCCCCGTAGGCGAGGATGGCGTCATATCGAGGCACCAACCGACGAAAATACCATTCGGGATCACGGAAGGCCTGATCAAGGGTAAAGGGGGCATCCACATCCCAGTATGCCACGCGATTGCCATCGCGCCGCACCGCCAGGACCGCGGCGTCCAGGTAATCGTCATATCTACCTACTCCGCTGCACTTGATGACGAGATCCGAACCCCGGGCCCGCTCCAACTCCTCATCCAGATCATCTCGATCGCGACACACCACGACTTCGGCGTAGTCGGGGTCCTCCAGCAGATCCCGGTGGCTCTGGCGGTCGTAGATGTCCTGCTCCACGAAGACGACCTGATGCCCCAATCGGTGCAGAGCACGGCAGATGCCGCGGTAGTAGGTAGCTGCTCCATTCCAGTAGGCTGAGGTTATGCTGGAGCCGAAGAAGGTGATCCTCTTAGCCACGCTGGGACCTCAGCCGATTGACGATTTCGATCAACTCGAGTGCCCGATGGCGGCAGGTGTGGCGAGCCAACACTGTGGCTCGGCCGTGAGAGCCGATCCGCCTGCGGGCGCCGGCATCAGCGCAAAGCCATTGGATGGCCTCTCGCATTTGAGATGGGGTATCCACCGCCAGAAAGTCCGATCCTTCCTCGAACAGGCCGGTGTCATCTCGCCAACCCGCACTGATAAGAGGAACTCCACACGCCAATGCCTCGAAGACCCGAATGGTGGGAGTGCCGCGCAGCGTCTCGATGTACTCCTTTCGGGGGATGTGCAGGGTGAGTTTGCTGCCAGCATAGACCTCCGGGGCCAGGTAGTTTGGGAGCCAGCCGCCCCACTGGATCCCCGCTCTCTGGATCGCGTCAACCACATCAGGTGGGTAGCGGACGCCGTAGAGAGCAAAGGCGAGATCCGGGAGGGCTCGACCCTGCTCGATGAAATAATCCCAGGTAGTCTGATTGCGATCCTCGTCGCCCCAGTTGCCAACGAAGACCACATCTCGACTCTTGGGCTGTGGCAGGGGTCGGAAGAGATCCGTATCGGCGGCTTCGTTAAAGAGCAGCACCTCCGGCCCATCCGTCGTGCTTCGATAGATGTCGACGATGGTGGGGCCGTAGGCAAGAATGGCGGAGTAGGCATCGAGCCCCATCAGGGGAAGACGCGAAGGCTCCGTCAGGGCTCGGTGATGAGTATCGTGGAAAAGAGAAATGACTCCCTGTCTGGAGGCCTCTTCCCCGATGGCACGAACCAGATCCGGAGGGTTCCACTCGTGGACCATGCAGACATCCACCTGGGAGAGCAATTCGGACAGCCAGTCTCGCAGGTGGGCACGCCCGTCGAGCAGGTAGCTGCGATTGTCGATGAAAGGGAAGCGTCGACGAAACTGCTCTAGCGGCCCCAGGCCGTGGTCGCGCACCAGGTTTGAGATGGACCAGTTGTCCTCCTCTTCAAAGGAGGTCACCTGATGGCCCAGCGCCTGAAGGTTACGGGCTAACCCTCGAAGGAAATGGGCGTTGCCATGGTTCCAATCGGACACCATGGAGTGAGAAAAGAGCGCGATTCGAAGCGCCGGGCCACCAACCATCAGCGATCAGTCTCGATCCGAAATGAACGATCCGCGCTTCGCGGAACATTTCGGTTGATTATAGCAGTCTCAGTCATGCCATTTCGCCGCCCCCGGCGGCCCCCCTTACCCACAAACAAGATCATCTTGTGAGCGACCGGTACAGCTCCGCATACTCCGTTGCCATTCGATCGGCGGTGTAGAGTCGAAGCGCTCTGGCCCGAGCAGCGTCCCCGAGCCGCTGCGCCCAGTCGGGCCTTTCGAGCAGTTCCTGCAGCCTCAGGCGCAGCGCCCCGACGTCCTTTGGTTGAAAGTAGACCGCAGCCTCTCCCCAGATCTCCCGATAGGCGGCGGTATCGGAGGCGATCAGCGTGCAGCCGGATAGCGCCGCCTCCAGCGCCGCCAGGCCAAAAGGCTCGTAACTGGAGGTAGCCAGGTAGAAGCGTGCCGACGACATCGCTTCCCTGGTATCAGCCCAGCTCCGGCTGCCCAGATACCGCGCATTGGGGGCTGGCGGTAGGTATGTAGCCTCTCCGGAGGGACCTGCAACGGGGCCGAGAAGACGCAGCTCGATCGGCAACCCTCGCACAGCTTCCACGGCGGTGGCGGCTCCCTTCGCCTCGTCCCACAGCCTTCCGGCCACCAGGGCCACCCGCTGCTTTGGCCGTGACCGATAGAACTGAGGCCACAGCCCGTTGTAGATTACCCTGGATGGCCGGCCGTAGATCTCCTGAAGCGAGCCGGCCATGAAATTGGATGGACAAACCAGGGCAGAAGCCCCAGCAAGTCCCTCGGCGACCAGCTTCCGGTAGGCTCGGAGGTCGGAGGGCATCTCCATCTCGCCCCCTGGAGATTCGCGAGGCCACCTTTCATCCCTGTGCCACCTCAGCCAACCGAGAAGGTCACTGTGAGCGACGACCACCCTGGGGACCGATCCGGGCAGCAACCCGAAGCAGAACTGGTTGCTGTGCACCAGATCAGCTTGCCAGCTCTCGACCAGCCGTCCGACCTCGTCGATGGATCTCGACACATCATCGGCGCTGTCGGGCATCCACTCCAGCCTAAAGGGAAGCGTCTCTACTTCGACGCCCTGTCGGGGGAGTTCATCGGCCAGACTGGCGGCAGTTGGCTCGCCAACGCATACGAGCATAACCCGACAGCCCTCTTGCTCCGCCAGACCCCTGGCAAGCGCAAGACTGAACTGCCACACGCCACCGACTGCGTCGGTGGTCATCAAGACACGCACTTCACGATCGCTCCCTTGCTCTGATCCAGGAGTCGTCACCTACTGGACCGATCAATTGCTCGTGAAGATCACAACCCGGGTAAAGAAAGAGCTTCACCGGCTCCGAGACCCAGGCACCCCTGCTGATGGCCTTCTGGCGCCACTCCTCGGTTTTGAGTTGCAGCTTCTCATCGGCGCCGGGGGTCTCCATCATGTCCCCCTGTACCCAGGGGATGCGACCCTTGGCATGAACCATGAGATCCAGGATCCGGTCGCCATCGATCCTGTATCCCTTGTTGAGGGAGCTCTGGACTTCGGGGAAAGGAGACTCCAATCCAAACTCCACGCTGATGCAGCCGGCCGCGGCCAGCCGGTCGAGCTTCGCCTCGTCCCAGAGGTCGACCCTGGTCTCGCAGCCGAACTGCACGATAGGCTCGTCGATAAGGGCCTGGATCAGCGCCTCGCAGCCACCCAGGCCGAACAGTTCATCGATGAAGTAGACGTAGTCGATCCCTCGGGCCTTCAGCCGCCGCAGTTCGGCCAACACCCTCTCAACCGGTCGCTGCCGGTATCTACCACGGAAGAAGCGCCGATTGCAGAAGTTGCAGCCATAGGGACAGCCCCTGCTGAACTCCACCTCGGCACCTCTACCC
>JAJYNT010000381.1 GCA_021786215.1 Chloroflexota bacterium
CCCGTCCGCCGAGGCGAAAAGGATCACCTGGTGGCCCTGATCGAGCGCCGCCTCGGCCAGCTTCATCGCGGTCTGGCTGTTTTCGTATCCGTATGGTGTGGTTGCCAGGAAAATCGTGAGCGTCTTCTCCATGCGCCTCTCCTTAGACTGATTGTGATCGTCTGACCAGGATCTCACCGGGACTTCCCTTCAGCATCCGGCCTATGGGTGCAGCTTCAACTCCGGACCGCACCATCGCCCGCGACAGCTCTTCTACGTGCTCGGCTGGGCAAGCGATGAGCAGCCCCCCCGAGGTCTGGGCGTCGCACAGGACTAACTGTTCTTCGCGGCTGATCCCGTCCCACCGGATCTTCCCGTCGAGGTAGTGGCGGTTGTTGTGAGTGCCGTCGGGAACGATTCCCATCCGGGCTAGATGCCACGCCTCCTCCAGCACGGGAACGCGCTCCAGATCGACTTCGGCGGCAAGCCCGCTCGCGAGGGCCATCTCGTGGAGGTGGCCCAGCAGCCCGAAGCCGGTCACGTCTGTGCAGGCGTCCACCCCCACGGACAGCATCGCCTCGGAGGCCGCCCGGTTGAGGGCCGACATCACGGCGACGACCCGCTGGGTCGTCTCCGGACTGGCCAGGCGGCGGTCGATGGCGGTGGTGATGAGGCCGATCCCCAGCGGCTTGGTGAGGAAGAGGAGGTCTCCGGCCTTAGCCCCGGCATTGGTTACCACTCGATCAGGGTGGACCAGGCCCGTCACCGCCATGCCGTACTTGGGCTCGCCGTCGTCCAGGGAGTGTCCTCCGGCCACCAACACCCCCGCCTCGGCTGCCTTCTCGGCCCCGCCCCGCAGGATCTCGCCCAGGATGTGTAGGGGGAAGGTCTTGGCGGGGAACCCCACCAGGTTGAGTGCGAGGATAGGGGTGGCGCCCTTGGCGTAGATGTCGGAGATCGCGTTGGCGGCGACGATGGCGCCGAAGCTGTAGGGGTCGTCCACCACCGGGGTGATGAAGTCGACACTCTGGACCAGGGCCAGCTCGTCGCTTATGCGGTAGACGGCGGCGTCGTCGAGAGAGTCCGGACCGACCAGGAGTCGGGGATCCGAGACGGTGGGTAGGTAGCGCAGCACCTGCGCCAGGTCCGCTGGACCTATCTTACAGGCTCAACCGGCCCCGTGGGAGAGGGACGTCAGCTTGAAGATCGGGTTTGTGTCGAAAGTAGACTGTGTCATGACCCGGAGGCTACCACCCGCGGTGCTATAATGCCACTGCCGATTCCGAATACCGCCTATTCAGTTGGGTTATAGTAATGAACCTCTACCGACTGAGGATCTTCCTTGCCGTTGCCCGCCGCCTTTCGTACTCCCGAGCGGCGGCGGAGCTCTTCATCAGCCAGCCCGCCGTCTCGCGCCACGTGGCATCCCTGGAGAAAGAGCTGGGGGTACAGCTGCTGGGGCAGTCGGGCAACCGGGTCTTCCTCACGGAAACCGGGCGTATGGTGTATGGCTACGCTCAGCGGCTCTTTGACGTGGAAGATGAACTGGCGATGGCGCTGGCGGAAATGGCGAAGCTGGGGAGGGGAAAACTGGGGCTGGGAGCTTCCAGCACCCCGGGCGTCTACCTGCTTCCTCCTGCCGTGGCCGCCTTTCAGGAGCGGTATCCGGACGTAGAGGTGAGCCTGCTCGTCGCCAACAGCCAGGAGATCGAGGCCCGCGTGCTGGGTGGCGAGTTGGACTTGGGCTTCGTGGGGATGAACTTCCAGCCCGGAGTGCAAACCCTTCCCTACACTCGGGATCGAATAGTGATCGTCGCATCCACTTCGCATCCCCTGGCCTTGGAGGAATCGGTTTCTTTCGAGCGGCTGCGATCCGAGCGTTTTCTCCTGCGCGAGCCGGGCTCGGGTACGAGGAAGGTCCTGGAGGATGAGCTTGACCATCGCGGGTTTCGGCTCGTTCGGGTGATGGAGCTCGTTGGTTGCGAGGCGATCAAGCGTGGGGTGATGGCGGGCATGGGGATCGCGGCCGTCTCGGCCTACAGCGTGGAGTTGGAGTTGAGCCAGGGGCTGCTGAAGCTTCTGCCCGTGGACGAACTGCCGCTTGAGAGGGAGATCAGCATCATCTCCCGCAAAGACGTTCGCCCCACGGCCGCTTCCCTGGCCTTCACTGCCCTGGCGCACAAGCTGCTGCCATCTTCCCCAGACCTTCGCTGCTAGGTAGGTATCATGAAGTCTTTGATTGTTCTGGGGACACCCCAGACCCCGCCAGAAGGGGCGAAGCCCATTCTGGACATCCCCAGGGACTATCTGCTACCTACCTAGTACTGGGATCATCCGGATCAGGCCGCGAGCCCAGGTGGTGATGTAAACTTGGTCTTGGCGGCTTCGAGCCGCACGCCTGTTCGACGGGGGTATTGGCAAGTCCATGGTGCTGAATCGTTCGGGTACGGAGGGGGATGGTCTGACGGCTCCGCTGGAAGGTGGGTCGGAAAGGCGAAGGTCTCCGCTAGAGATCGTGGTCTCGCCCCTCAGGTCGGTGGCGGAGAACCTGGCGATCGACGAGGAGATGACCCGCGGGGCCGCTTCCGATGGGCGGTTGACTCTGAGGCTGTGGTGGGGCGGATCGACGACCGTGGTGGTGGGCAGTTCGGAGAAGCCGGAAGAGGTAGCCGACCTGGGGGCCTGCCGGCGGTTGGGGGTGGAGGTGATCCGCCGTTCGACGGGTGGGGGCACCGTCCTTCAGACGCGAGACGTTCTAAACTACTCCCTGACGGGTCCTGCCCAGGGAATGCCGAACATGAAGACCATCTTCGCGTTGGGGGCGCGACTGTTGATCGGCGCTCTCTCGAGGCTTGGGGTTGAGGGCACGCCTCGGGGCATTTCGGACGTCGCGGTAGGCGACCGCAAGATTTCCGGCAACGCCATGGCAAAGCGGTGGGGGGGGCTTCTGCTCCATGGGACCATGCTGCTGGATCTGGATCTGGAGATGGTGGATGCCTGCTTGCTCCATCCCCCGCGTGAGCCCGACTATCGAGGTCGCCGCGGCCATCGGGAGTTTCTGACGACGTTGAAAGCGCTCGGGGTCGAGGCAACCCCGGCCGACATGGAGACGGCGATGGCTATCTCGGCGCGCCGGCTGTGGCAGGAGGGCGCGATGGATGGTTTTCCCTTCATCCCAGAGTGGGTCAGGGGATAGGACACTCCTCAGTCGATGGAGTGGGAGCCCTCCACCCCCGATTGCTGGCCATCGGGCGTGGACACTGTCGAGTGGCCCACCACCCTGTGGCTTACCGGCGACGACAGGACGATGGAAGTGGTAGGGTGTCCATGGAGGGTGACCTTGCCCAGGATACTCCCCAGGTGTTGGACAGAGGAAACCGCCACCTTCAGTATGTAGGAATCGTCGCCGGTGATCCGATGGCATTCGAGCACCTCGGGAAGCTCCTTAGCCATGGTGGCGAGCTGTGTCCCCTTGCTGTCGGTTTCGGTAGCGACCCGAATGAAAGCCGTTATGGGTAGGCCGAGTTTCTCCCGGTTCAGCCTCACCCTGTAGACTCGGATGATATCCAGGTCCTCCATGCGGCGTATCCGCTCTGCCACGGCCGGCAGCGTGAGTCCGACCCGTCGGCCCAGTTCCGCGAAACTCAAACGGGCGTCCTGCTGGAGTTCCTTATCATCGGGCTCCCGGCTCCACGCTGGACTATTCCCGTGGTGTGCAGCAACAGAGCGGGGAGGATCCCCACCAAGCAAATTGCCGCGGCGATGTAGAAGCAGTCCTCGAATGACATCACCGACGCGGCCATTGCAACACGCTGGTAGAGGGCCATGACCAGCGCTTCCTTGGCCTGGACCGCGTTCATGCCGTGCTGCTCCAGCAGCATCTGGACGCGGGCGACCGTCGTCTGAACCGTGAGATTGTCCGGCGTCACCGTCTGGGAGATGATCGCCTGGTGGAATGTCTGTCGGTTCTGGAGCAGGGTGGCGAAGATGGCGGTCCCGAAGGAGCCGAAGACCTGGCGGAGCACGTTGGTCAGCGATGAGGATCGGGCGATCAGGTGAGGTGGTATGGCGTTCATTGCCACCGTCATGGCCGGCATGGTGATCAGACCCATGGCGAGTCCCCGCATGATGAGGATCTCCCGCACCGCATCGTCAGAGGTGGAGAGGTCCAGGAAGCTGAGCTTCCAGGTGGAGTAGGCCATCAGCAGCAATCCCGTGACCACCAGGGGGCGGGGCCCGATCTTGTCGAACAGCTTGCCCGATATCGGCATGGTCACCGCTGAGGCCAACGCCTGGGGCATCATCAGCAGTCCGGTTTCCATGGCTCCCAGCCCCCGGAAGTTCTGGAAAAAGATGGGCAGCAGGAACATGGAAGAGAACAGACCCAGGGTTATTATGAAGTTAACGAGGGTTGCCAGGGTGTAGGTGGTGATTCGGAAGACCTTCAGTTCCACCAGCGGCTGCTCCACGGTCAACTCCACCCACACCCAACCGATCAGCGCCATGCTGCCCATCACCAGCAGCACGACTATGTAGGGTGCATCCCAACCGTCGGTGGGGGCTTCGGAGAGGGCGTACAGCAGGGCTCCGAAGGCGATACCCGAGAGGATGAAGCCCTTCACGTCGGGGTGCAGGTCGTTCCTGGTCTCCGTTTCTCGAAGAAGAACCGCCCCCAGCAGCAGACCGATGGCGCCTACCGGCAGGTTGAGGGTGAAGATGAAGCGCCAGTCAATGTACTCGACGATGTAGCCGCCCAACGTCGGACCGATCACCGGGCCCAGCAGCATAGGCAGCCCGAATACCCCGGTCACCATCCCCCGCTTCTCTGGTGGGACGACCTTGAAGATGATAGTCATGCCGAGGGGCATCAGCATTCCGCCGCCCAGCCCCTGCAGCAGCCGGAAGAGCACCAGACTGGGCACGTTCCAGGCACCGGCGCACAGGGCGGAGCCGAGGGTGAAGAACAGCATCGAGAGCAGATAGATCCGCTTGGTACCGAAGGTATCGGTCAGGTAGCCGGTGGCGGGCATGATGATCGCCAGGGCCAGCATGTAGCCGGTCAGGACGTACTGAGTCGAGTGGACGTCGGCACCGAAGACGGTGATGATGCGGGGCAGGGCGATGTTCACCACGGTCGTGTCCAGCATCACCATGAAGGAGCCGACGATAACGACGATCAGCGCCTGCCAGTAGTACTCCAGGTGGAAGACCCGATGGAACGGCCGGGTCAGCGACCGGGCAAGGGTGGCCATAGCTTACTCCCGCACCCGGATGCTGACCTCGACGGAGCTACCCAACACCAGTGGCAGCTTCCCATAGTCGACAGAGATCTTCACCGGGACCAGCTGTGTGACCTTGGTGAAGTTGCCCGAAGCGTTGGATGAGGGCAGCAAGGAGAAGGTGGCCGCGCTGGCCTGGCTCACGGCGATAACCTTGCCCGGCAGGGTCTTGCCCAGACTGTCCACGCTCACATCCACCGGTTGCCCGACCTTCACGCGGTCGATGTCAGTCTCCTTGATCTGAGCTTGAACCCACAGCTTGGAGGGATCCACCACGGTGACTATCGGCTGCCCCACGGCGACGGTATCACCCACGTTGGCCTGGCGAGCGACGACGACGCCCGAGATCGACGACTTGATGTCCGCGCGCTGGTTCTCGCTGCCGACGAAGCCCAGCATGGGGGAGCCGCTCTGGGTCATGCCCAATACAGTTGGAAGCAGGACGGTGCCGATGACCTGGTTCTTCTCCACCTTGTCCCCAACGTCCACGGTCAGCGAATCCACTCGACCAGCGTTCATGGAGCCGATCTGCACCAGGTTTCCGGCAACCTGGGCATTGTCGGTGGACACGTGGTACTCCGCAAACTCCCAGTATCGATATCCCACGGCTGCGATGCCGACTACAAGGAGGAGTAGCAGGGGCAACAGCAGCTTGCGAGGAAATCGCCGTCCGCCGGATTTCTTGACGCTTTCCTCTAGGCCGAGGCCGGGTTGGTAACCGTTGCTGTTGGGCCTGGTTGTGACGCGGGGAACAGCGGGGGATTGCTGGGCGCGCTCATCAGTCATGATGACGTCAACTCCTACTGTTGCTTTCCAGTGCCCGGGCCAGTGCAGTCAGTCCTTGCACCAGGGCACGTCGCTCTGCGGGCGGTATCTGCTCGACCAGTTGAACCAGTACAGCCAGGGTGCGCTGCAGAGTTGTCTCGAAGCAGCGGGTCCCGGCGGGAGTGATCCGCAGCGGTATGGCTCGGCGATCGTCGGCGGCTTCGCACCGTTCCACCAGCCCCCGGCGGACCAGGCTGTCTATAGCGGCGCTGACAGTGGGCTGTGTGATCTGAAGAGACTGGGCCAGCTCTCTCCCCAGTCTTGGTCCGTGGAACAATCGCTTGAGTATCCGAAACTGGGTGATGCTCAGCGAGTGCTCTGCTTCCTCTGACGGGGCCGCGGCGACCATTCGCATCACCCTGGGGAGTACGTCAAGCCCCAGGCGGGCCAACTCCTCGGGAGTCGTTTCCGGGAGGGCGGTCACGATATGCACCCCTAACAGTTCGTACCACTAATCATACGCGGGCGCATTATCGCAAGATCTATTCCGTGGTGCAAGGGGTGCGGCATGGTTCACAGAAACGGCGAGACAGAGTAACAGTAGGGGCGACCGGCTGGTCGCCCTGGTGGCTCCAGTGGCCCATCCTGGCCCCAGGGCGAGCGCCGCTCGCCCCTACAAATTGTTACTCTACCCGAGAACCATGCCAGGGGTGCGAGCCGCGCGACGGCGGGGAGTTGACAGGGCCCCTCTGTCCGGCTAGGATACCCCTATCAGGTATCCGGGTTGGATGGGTCCGGCTGTTTCTCTGTCCTCTCCACCACTGGTCCATCGAGGTCGAATCGTCTTGGACTCGCAGAACCTATCGCTGCTGGTAGCTTTCGGCGCCGGTCTCCTCTCCTTCCTTTCGCCATGCGTTCTGCCTTTGGTGCCGGCTTACATAGGCCATCTGGCCGGCACATCGTCGATCTCAGCTCCCGAGTCGAGACGGATGGTCACTCTGTTACACTCCGTCGCCTTCGTCCTGGGCTTCTCCCTGGTGTTCGTTGGCTTCTGGGCTTCCATTGGGCTGATAGGTTACGTGCTACCAGGCTATGCCGACCTCTTTCGCCAGGTGGGCGGTGTCGTCCTGATAGTGCTGGGGTTGCATCAGATGGGGCTCTTCCAGATCTCCCTGCTCTATCGAGAGTTCCGGATGGAGCCGCGGCTGACTTCCGCCGCTACTCCGGTGACCTCATTGCTCGTGGGGGTGGCCTTCGCGGCCGGATGGACCCCTTGCGTCGGCCCGGTGCTGGCCGGGATCATCGGTTTGGCCAGCATGAGCGACACCGTCTCTCGGGGTACCTTTCTCCTAGTTGCCTACTCCCTGGGACTGGGTGTACCCTTCTTGGCCACGGGATTGGCACTGGCCCAGGCCAGTGCCCTGCTGAACCGGCTGAAGCGGCACCTCAATGTGATCTCCATAGCCAGCGGTGTCCTGCTGGTGGGGATCGGGCTGCTGATGCTCTCCAACACCTTCCGGCTGCTGCCCCAATATTTCAACTGGGGCGGTGTGTAGCGAGTGCCGGCCCACCGCGCTGAGTGAGCCGCGGACGGGGCCTCTCGCCCGCCGGATCTTGACTGCCAACCGCTTACTTACGAAAGGGTACATCGATATGAGGAGATCCATCGTCCAGCGAGCCCTGCCGGTCCTGGTCTTGGGACTCGCGATGCTGACGGTAGCGGGCTGCTTCGGGGGTAGCAGGAACTTCACCTCCGGCGCGGTCGCTTCGGCCAAGACGACGGCAGGCGCTCCAAGCGCCAGCTCACCACGGCCCGATGTGGGCATCAGAGTGGGGGATCTCGCTCCCGATTTCACCCTTCAGGGGCTGGATGGCAAGCCAATGAAGCTGTCCGACTACCGTGGAAAAGCGGTGCTGGTGAACTTCTGGGCAACCTGGTGTCCCCCTTGCCGCATGGAGATGCCGGACCTTGAGAAGGCGTACCAGAAGTACAAGGACCAGGGGGTGGTCTTCCTGGGCATCGACATGCAGGAAGACCCCGCCACGGTGAAGAGCTTTATCCAGCAGAACGGCTACAACTGGAGCTTCGCGGTGGACTCCGATACCCAGGTCTCAAGGACCTACCAGGCGAGCGCCATTCCCACCAGCTATTTCATCGATCGAAATGGGATCATCCGAGATACCCAGATAGGGGCGATGTCCTCCTCCATCCTGGAGTCCAAGCTGAGTAAGATCCGGTAACGGCTAGGAGGGGTCCGACTACTCAAGCGTTCCCATCTCCTCCGTATTGGTTTCGACATCCACGACCCGATACTGGTGGACGATATGTGCGGCTTTCCCCAGCATGGCCGATGCCGGACAGTACTTGGTGGCTGAAAGCTGCACGGCCCGCTTGACCGACTCTATCGATAACCCCTTGCCCTTCACCACGTGCTCCACTGTGATGTCGGTGTAGACCTTGGGGTGCTCTTCGTCGCGGTTGCCCTGGACCTTGACC
>JAJYNT010000364.1 GCA_021786215.1 Chloroflexota bacterium
ATCGGCGGTAACCAGCTTGAACTCCTCAGAAGCGTCGCTCCGCAGCGCGACTACCCCCATGATCTGGCCACGATATCGAACCGGTGCGGTGTGAACCACCTGGGGGGAGAGCGTGTCAACACTGATCGATAGATCGGAGGTGTAGAGCTTGCCCTTTATGGCCTCCCGAAAGTAGGGCCGGAAGTCGTAACTCTTGCCCACCATCTTCGGATCCGCCGCCGCGATGCATCTGCCCGTTGCGTCCATGACGAACACGCCCGTGAAAGTGGGGTTCGACTGCTGCCGGCTCAGCAGCAGCTGCTGAAGGGCCTTTGCCTCGTGACCCAGACCGGCTACAGCCGACACCACCGACTCCTCGGCAGCAATGCGACTCGCCAGCTGTCTTCTCTCGCCACACACCCGCTCGTCGATTCCCGGCTCTGCCGACGACCGGCCCTGACCCATCTGAGCGGCCACGGCGTCTCTCAAGCGAGCGCGTCCTCTCTCGGCAAATGTTCTGTCCAGATCACCCATGGATAGCCTTCCGGCATCCTTGGCCAGACGGCGCAGTGGACCAGACAATGAGCTCGCAACAAGGAAAGAGAGAATTCCGGACACCACCAGCGCGGCAACGGACACAGCCAGCGCCGATCCCGCCATCGGGTCCACATGGCTCACCAACGCCTCATGAACACGGATACCATCCAGGTAGCTTAGGACGAGAACGGGGATCAGCGAGGCCGCCAATGTAAGGAGGGTGAGTTTGAGCCTCAGAGACCATCCGCCGAAGCCAATGACGCCTCGCCTGTTATTCACCCGGACCGCGTCACTCATCGTTCTTCTCCTGTGGACAGATTAGTACAGAGAAATAATCGGCAGGACCAATCAACTCCTTTATACTTTTCCGCCAACCAGTACTGTTCTGCCACTGAACGCGACGAGAGTTCTCGGCGGTGGACTTCGCCGGCGCGTCGGCAGGCAGACGTTAGGCATGGTTCACAGAAACGGCGAGATAGAGTAACAGTAGGGGCGACCGGCCGGTCGCCCTGGTGTCTCCAGTGGCCCATCCTGGCCCCAGGGCGAGCGCCGCTCGCCCCTACGTCTGGCACACCGTCGCAGAACCATGCCAGACGTGAAGGGCAGTGGAACGTATCCTGCTTTTGGCTGCACCCTGCCAGAGTGGGCAGCGCCGCAGCCGGTCGAACAGCGACCGGTTGGCCGCAGAACGAGAAAGGTGGTTGATACCGCTACAGGCGGAGTCAACCACCTTTCTTCTTGTACCGACAGATCAGGCCGGCAGTTCTGTCTACGTCGATGGCTTCGCGGACCCCAGGAAGCGAGGATTGGCCGCCCCCACCAGATCGTCCAGGTGGGACAACCCCTCCTGCTCCATAAACTGGGCGAGACCATCGATGATCCGCAGGGGAGTGGTCGGATCGACGAAGACGGCCGTCCCTACCTGGATCGCCGAGGCACCGGCCATCAGGAACTCCAGAGCATCCTCGGTGGAAACGATCCCGCCCAACCCCACCACTGGGATGTGGACCGCCTGTGCCACCTGATACACCATCCGGACCGCCACCGGGCGCACCGCCGGCCCCGACAGGCCTCCTGTGACGTTCCCCAGGAATGGCCCGCGGTGTCTCACATCGATCTTCATTCCCACCAGGGTATTGATCAGGGATATGCTGTCGGCGCCCGCTTCCTCCACGGCAAGTGCGATGGCCACGATGTCGCCCACATTGGGAGAGAGCTTTACCATGAGCGGCAGGGTGGTGGATCGGCGCACGGCCGCCGTCACCTCCGCCGCGGCATACGGATCGCACGCGAAGACGGCCCCTCCTGCTCGAACGTTCGGACAGGAGACGTTCAGTTCTATCCCAGCCACGCCAGGCACTCCGTCCAGCGATGCAGCACACTCGCAAAACTCATCCAGGTCGTCGCCGGCAACATTCACCAGCACCGGCACGTTCCAGGTAGCCCAGAGGGGAGCCTTCTCGGAAATGACCCTTCGCACGCCGATGTTCTGCAGGCCGATGGCATTCAGCATCCCAGCCGGGGTCTCCGCCAGCCGTGGCATCGGGTTACCTCGCCGGGGACGCAAGGTAGTGCCCTTGGAGATGATGGCGCCTAGCCTCTGGATGTCGATCAAGCGAGCGTACTCGGCACCCCATCCGAAGCAGCCCGAAGCCACCATCACTGGGTTCTCCAGCCGCAAACCCTCTTTTCGATCCGGCGCTAGCTCTACCGATAGGTCAACTGCCATTGGCAATTCTCGTTTATCCCCACGCCAACTCTCGCATCTCGAAGACGGGGCCGTCCTCGCAGACGCTCTTCATCTCCCCGCGTCGGGTCTCCACCACGCAGCCGAAGCAGGCCCCTACCCCGCAGGCCATGTGTTCCTCCAGGGAAACCTGCACCGACTTCTGAAGATTCGCCTCGCGTGTTATGTCTAGCAACGACAGAAACATCGGCTTCGGGCCGCAAGCGTAGATGGCATCGGCCCACCCCAGGTAGTCGCGGGCCAGATCGGTCACCAGGCCGCGGTGACCCACCGAGCCGTCGTCGGTAGCGACCGCGTACTCCGCCTCCGCGGGCAGCAGTCCGCTGGGGTACACCCGATCAGCGGACCGGAAGCCGAACAGCAGCACCACCGCGAGCCCTCTGGCAACGGCCAAGTCGGCCAGCGCCACCATGGGGCCGATCCCACTGCCGCCCCCAATCAAGAGAAGGTTGCGGCTGCCAGGATGCACCGTGAAGCCGTGCCCCAGGGGCCCCATGCAGTCGAGATGCTCCCCCACCGCCTTCTCCACTATCATCCGGCTGCCCCTTCCCGCGGGCCTCACAAGCAACCCCACCGTCCCATGCCCTATCCGATAGATGCTCATCGGGCGGCGCAGCAGCGGGTCTAGTCCGTCCACCAGCCTCACATGGACGAACTGCCCCGGCCGTGCCTCTCGGGCTATCTGAGGCGCCCGCAGAGTGATCTCCCACAAATCCGTGGTGATCCGGCGGTTTTCAATTATCTCGGCGGCTTCGAGTTTCATCTATCGTTCTCTCCCTCCCCTGCTAGGAGAGGCAGGCACGCGAGAGACTCCCTCTCCCGCTGGGAGAGGCGTAAACATGCCAGAGGGCATGTTTACGGGGTGAGGGCTATCTGAACAGCATAGCCTCAGCCCTCACCCTAACCCTCCCCCAAAGGGGGAGGGGACACATCTCAGTTTGCCCTCTCCCAGGCCCTGGAGGGGCGCACCCGCTGGGTGTTCTCCCGGTACTCCTTCAGCGGCCACACGTTGAAGTTCAGTCCGCGGGAGGCAAGCGATTCGGCTACGGCCCGTGCCGTGTCCAGCGAGGTGAAGCAGGGGATGCGCCGCTCCGCCGCGGCACGTCGAATCTCGAAACCGTCCCGCATCGGCACCCTATCCCCGGTCATAGTGTTCACGACACCCTGCACCCGAGCCTCTCGTATCACATCCAGCACATTGGGGTGCCCTTCGTCCAGCTTCTTGGTGATGACCTGAACAGGCAACTTCACCGCCTCAAACAGCCGCGCCGTCCCCTCCGTGGCATACAGCTGATAACCCAGCTCGTGGAAGCGACGGGCGATATCAAGGGCCTCCGGCTTATCCCGGTCGCTGACGGAGAAGAGTATCGCGCCGGCGGGGGGCAACATCATGCCCGCGGCCATCAGAGCCTTCACCAGGGCGGATGAGAAGTCGATGTCCACACCCATCACCTCGCCGGTGGACTTCATCTCGGGTCCAAGGTAGGTATCCACATTGGAGAGCTTGCTCATGGAGAATACGGGCGCCTTAACGGCCACCAGACGCCGCTCCGGCCACAACCCGCCCTGATATCCCTGCTGGCTCAGCGTCTCACCCAGCATGACACGAGTCGCAACCTTCACCATCGGCACTCCCGTCACCTTGCTAAGGAATGGCACGGTGCGACTGGCCCGGGGGTTCACCTCCAGAACGAACACCTCGCGCTGATAGATGACGTACTGCACGTTCATGAGACCCCGCACCCCCAGGGCCTGCCCCATGCGGGTAGTGTAGTCTACTATGGCCTCGGTCTCGCGCACCGTCAGGTCCAGGGCCGGATACACCGCCATGCTATCCCCGGAGTGGACACCTGCCCTCTCGATGTGTTGCATTATGCCCGGGATCAGCACCTGCTCCCCATCGCAAATGGCGTCTACTTCCACCTCCTTGCCGCCCAGATACTTGTCGATCAGGAATGGGCGACCCGAAGAGAACTCGGCTGCGGCCGAAGTGTAGCGCACCATCTCGCTGGCGTTGTGCACGATCTCCATCGCCCGGCCGCCCAACACGTAGGAAGGCCGGATCAGCACCGGGTAGCCGATGGTCTGGGCTGTGAGCAGCGCCTCCTCCAGGTTGGTAACCCCGGCCCCAGGTGGCTGGGGGATGCCCAGCTTGTTCAGGAAGTCCTCGAACCGGCGGCGATCCTCCGCCAGGTCGATGGCCTCCACGCTGCTCCCTTGAATCCTGGCCCCGGCCTTCTCCAGGCGAGCCGCCAGGTTTATGGCCGTCTGGCCACCGAACTGGACGATGACGCCGGGGGCATGCACCACTCCGCCGTTCCCATTGTCGGCGAAGGACTGAGGGCTGAGGACTGAGGACTGAGAGAAGACCTCCACACTCAGTTCTGAGTCCTGAGTCCTCAGTCCTGTTTCGTTCTCCAGGATGTCCCGGACGCTCTCCTCGTCCAACGGCTCGAAGTAGAGCCGAGAAGAGGCATCGAAGTCGGTGCTCACGGTCTCCGGGTTACTGTTGGCCATGATGGAGTGAACGTTGGCCTCCTTCAACTCCATGGCCGAACGCACACTACAGTAATCGAATTCGATCCCCTGCCCTATCCGAATGGGACCCGACCCGAGCACGAGAGTAGCCTCTCCGTCCAGGGGCTGGGCCTCGTTCTCCGTCTCGTACGAACTGTAGAAGTACGGGGTGGCCGCCGCGAACTCCGCGGCGCAGGTGTCCACCATCTTGTATACAGGCTTGATCCCCCAGCTCTGTCTCAGTTCCCTTACCTGCTCAGGAAGGAGGTCCGCGAGCGTACCGATCTGGCCATCGGAGAACCCGAGTCGCTTCGCCTCGGCCATGAGCCCTGCCGTCATCCTCTCACTCAGCAGCCTCCGCTCCATCGCGACGATCCGCGACAGCTTCGAAAGAAAGAATGGATCGACCCCCGAGATCCGATAGATCTCCTCGGGAGAGACCTCTCGCCGCAGGGCTGCCATGAGCGCCCACAACCTCCGGTCGTTGGGGACGGCGATCAACTGCCTCAGTCTGTCCGTCACGTCCTCGTGGCTACCCTCCTTCCAGGAAGGGTCCTCCCAGAGGAGGCTTCGGTTCCCCTGCTCCAGGGATCGAACGGCCTTCTGCAGCGCCGCTTCGAAGGAACGATCGATCGCCATCACCTCGCCCGTGGCTTTCATCTGAGTGCCCAGGGTCCTGTCACCTCCCGGGAACTTGTCGAAAGGCCAGCGAGGGATCTTTATCACCAGGTAATCCAGGGCGGGCTCGAAGGCCGCCGTGGTTTGTTGTGTCACGGCATTGGCGATCTCATCCAGCCGCCGACCAACCGCGATCTTCGCGGCCACCCGGGCAATCGGGTATCCGGTTGCCTTGGAAGCGAGGGCCGAGGAACGGCTCACCCTGGGGTTCACCTCGATGACGCAGTACTGTGTGGAGCGAGGATCCAGTCCGAACTGGATATTGCAGCCACCCTGGATGCCTAGCGCCCGAATGATCTTCAGGGATGCTGATCGGAGCATCTGATACTCTTTGTCAGACAGGGTCTGGCTGGGAGCCACCACGATGGAGTCCCCGGTATGAACGCCCATCGGGTCGATGTTCTCCATGTTGCAGATGGTGATGCAGTTGTCAGCAGCATCACGCATCACCTCGTACTCGATCTCTTTCCACCCGATGAGGGATCTCTCCACCAGCACTTGATGGATAGGGCTGGCGTCAAGGCCGCCCTGGACCACCCTTTCCAGTTCCGACGCACTATTCGCGATGCCGCCGCCGGTTCCACCTAGCGTGTAGGCAGGTCGAATGATCAGAGGGTAGCCGATCTCCTCGGCGAAGACGCGGGCCTCCTCCACCGAGTGAGCTATGACACTCTCCGGAATCGGCTCCCCGATCTCCAGCAGCATCTTCTTGAAAAGCTCTCTGTCCTCGGCCCGCTTGATCGTCTCCAGGGGTGTTCCCAGCAGCCGTACCCCAAACCGGTCCAGGATGCCGGCGTCGGCCACCTCCACCGCGAGGTTAAGGCCCGTCTGGCCACCCAGGGTCGGCAGCAACCCATCCGGCCTCTCCCGCTCGATCACCCTCTCAAGAACCTCTACAGTTAGAGGCTCCACGTAGATGATGTCCGCGATCTCATCGTCGGTCATGATGGTGGCCGGATTGGAATTCACCAGCACCGTGGTGATCCCCTCCTCCCGCAGCGCCTTGCAGGCCTGGGTGCCGGCGTAGTCAAACTCCGCCGCCTGACCAATGACGATTGGCCCGGAGCCGATCACCAGCACCTTCTTGATCGGTTTATCTTCCATTCTTGACCATCTCCAGGAAACGATCGAACAGATACTGGTTGTCCTGCGGCCCGGGGCTACCCTCGGGATGGTATTGCACCGAGAATACGGGGAGCGATGGGTGAGCCAGCCCCTCAACCGATCCATCGTTCAGGTTTATGCGGCTGACGTAGAAGCCGCTGCCGGCCGGTAGCGAGCCACCATCCACCTGAAACTCGTGGTTCTGGGACGTGATGTCCACCCGACCCGTCGAGAGATCCTTGACTGGATGGTTCCCACCATGGTGTCCGAACTTGAGACGGCTGGTGGTGGCGCCAAGCGCCAGAGCAAGGATCTGGTGCCCCAGGCAGATGCCCATCATCGGTAGGCATGTTCCCAGCAGTTCCCGCACGGTGTCCACCGTTTGGTGGAGGCTCGCCGGGTCGCCAGGCCCGTTGCAAAGCAGAACCCCATCTGGATTCAGATCCAGCACCTCTCTGGCAGTGGCCAGGTGGCCCAGATTAGTGACCCTGGCCCCCCGGCTCACCATGGACCGGATGATGTTGTGCTTCACGCCGTAGTCCATAAGCACGATGTGGGGACCTTCGCCGGACAAACCCACCCGCAGCACATCGGCCTGAGAACCGGCGCCACTGACCTCTCCCACGAGATCCTTCTCCGAAAGAGAGGGCACCCGCTGCACCGAGTCCAGCATCTGTTCCAGCTCGGGGTCCTCGGGAATCGCCTCCCGCTGAAATAGCCGCGCCCGCATCGTGCCGCGAGTGCGCAGCACCTTGGTCAGGGCTCGAGTGTCGATCCCCTGTAACCCAGGAACCCCATTTTGGGAAAGCCAGTTGCCCAGACTGGTCTCGCCCTGCCAGTGATGGTAGAAAGGGGCGTAATCCCGCACGACCAACGCGGCAACCCATGGACGCACCGACTCGTTCGCGGGCCGACTGATGCCGTAGTTTCCTATCTGGGGATGGGTCATCACCACCATCTGCCCGCGATAGGAAGGATCGGTGCACACCTCCTGGTAGCCGGTCATGCTGGTGTTAAAGACGACTTCCCCTTCGGCCTCTGCGTCAGCACCAAAAGGAGTGCCCACAAAGCTCGATCCGTCTTCCAATACTAAGATTGCGAGCTTCTTCCTCACGGTGTCCTCTTCTTGGTACAGACCACCTTGCCGCCCACCAACGTCGTCGTAACCTTGCCGCGGAGCGTGACACCAGCTAGCGGGGTGTTTCTCCCTTTCGACTGGAACCGTTGCGGATCGACCGTCCACTCCTGGTTGGGATCGAAGACAGTGATGTCCGCCGGAGCGCCTTTCTGCAAGGTGCCGTAGGGCAGCTTCATCAAACGCGCCGGCTCCAAGGTAAGATAGCGGATTAGCGTCGACAGGTCCAATTCGCCCCTGTGGACCAGGGTCATCAGCGCCCCCAGGGCGGTCTCCAGCCCCGAGATCCCGCTGGCCGCCATGCCATACTCGCGCTCCTTGTCCACCACCGTGTGCGGAGCATGGTCGGTGGCGATGGCGTCGAAGAGCCCCTCCTTAAGCGCCTCCAGCAGGGCCGCCGCATCGACCTCGCTACGCAGCGGAGGCGCGACCCGAGTGTTGGTATCGTAGGGCTGGGTGGGGATCTTGCCCCACCTATCCAGTGTCCATTCGGAGGCCCACTTGCCTCCGGCCACCCAGTCCTCGGTCAGAAGCAGGTGGTGCGGTGTCACCTCGGCCGTGACCGGCAGTCCCTCCGCCTTTGCCGCTCGGACCAACTCGACTGATCCCGCGCTGCTAACATGCTGAAAATGAACGTGGCCGCCCGTCAGCCGGCAAAGCGCGATGTCCCGGGCCACGATGGATTCCTCTGAAGCAGCAGGTATCCCTCTCAGCCCCAGCAGGGCGGAGATGCGCCCTTCGTGCATGTAACCGCCCGCCGACAGATCGGGGTCCTCGCAGTGCTGGGCCACCGGGCGGCCCAACATGCGGGAGTA
>JAJYNT010000476.1 GCA_021786215.1 Chloroflexota bacterium
CCGAGGTCACTCTGGGGTTTGGGGAGCCTTTCTGGGAAGCACCGCCGACAAGCTGGTGGGCCACGCGCCCTGCAGCGTGCTGGTGGTTCGACCTAACCCGACCGGCGGTCCCTTCAAGCGCCTTCTGGTGGGGCTGGACGGCTCCCCACTGGGGCAGCGGGCCGCCGAGGCGGCGCTGCAGCTCGCCCGACTGTGGGGTGCCAGCGTCAACGGCCTCTCCGTGGCGGAGGGAGAGCCGGCCGCAGCCAGCAGGGGGAGAGACCAGGCGAGGGACGACTACTTGAAGCAGGTGCAGATCGCGGCGGGGGAGCAGGCGCTGGGGGCGGGGGTGAGCTTCCAGCCGGCCCTCCGACACGGCTACGCGGCCGGCGCCATCGTCGGACAAGCGCAACGGGAAGACATCGATCTGATCGTGGTCGGCGCCAGATCGGACGAACGACCATGGAGTCCCACCACCGGGGGGACGGCCCGCAAGGTGGCCAACGAGGCGCCCTGCGGGGTGCTGGTGATCCGCCCCCCGCTTGTGGCACGCAAGGTGCGCGACGTGATGACTCTGGAGGTGGCCAGCGTGGCTGCTACAGCGCCATTGGCTGAAGTAGTGGATCTGCTGGTGCGGCGCGACGTCAAGGCCGTGCCGGTGGTGGACGCCGAAAGGCGCGTAGTGGGTATCATTACAGGGGGAGACCTTCTCACCCGGGGCCGGCTCGGGCTTCGGCTGAGCGTACAGCGGGACCTGAGCGCCGAGGAGTTCGCCGAGCAGGTGCGAGCTTTGGGCGTCGGGCAGCAAACGGTCCGCGAGGTGATGACGCCCAGCCCGCTCGTGGTCGGACCCGACACGGCCCTCGAAGATGCAATTCACCTCATGGCAAGCCGCAGCCTCAAGCGTTTGCCGGTCACGGACGACCGCGGGCGGCTGATGGGGATCGTGAGCCGCACGGACCTGCTCCGTCAGCTGGCCGCGAGCCCTGAACCGCCGGCGGAGGCACACGAGACCATTCCGGTGCGAGCGCGGACCGCCGCTGAGGCAATGGACCGGGAAGTACCGATAGTGCACAGCTCCACGCCGGTCGAGGCTGTCCTGAGCGAGGTGCTGGGCACACCCCTGCGTCGGGTGGTGGTAGTCGATGAGGAAGGCAAGGCAGTGGGAATCGTCTCCGACCGCGACCTCCTGGCCCGCGCGGACCCGGCCATGCGCCCCGGACTTCTGCAGATCCTAGCCGGACGTTTGGCTCCTCAGCAGGCCGGCGAGGGAGCTCTACGCCCCTCCCAGGCTCACGGTCCCCTCACAGCGTCCAATGTGATGAGGCGCCACCTCTTCTCTGTGACCACCGAGGCGCCGATCATCGACGCCATTCGCATGATGGTGACGCGCCGTGTCAAGAGACTGGTGGTGCTGGACCTCGAGGGCCGTCCCGCGGGCATCATCGACCGGCAGGCTCTGCTGCGGAGTCTCGTCGAGAACGCGACCGGCTGACGAAGTGAAGCATGACGCCGCCAATTTCGTTCTGACTGACCAAACTGAACCAGATCGGCACCGTCACCGAGAGACTGTCGGTCATCCAGATGGCCCGGAGGGCCGGCTTCACGACCGTGGTGTCCCATCGCTCGGGAGAGACTCAGGACACGAACATCGCGGATCTGGCGGTGGCCGCCAACACCGGGCAGATGAAGACCGGGGCCCCGGCCCGAGGAGAGCGGGTCGCCAAGTACAACCGGCTGCTGCGCATTGAGGAGGAGCTGGGGGATACGGCGATCTACCCGGGATGGGATGCCTTCTACAACATCAAGCACTAGCGAGCAGCCGGGGCGAACACGATGGACAGGATAGCGGTAGTAGGCTGACTCGTTTCAGCCGAGCTTCCGTTACAGTTCGCCCAGCACGACGTAGGCAATGTTGGTAGCGTGGGAGTTGATGCGCTTTAGGTTGGACAAGACGTCCAGGTGAATAGCGGAGGTGTCGAAACTCTCTTTCACGCCACTGTGCAGCCGCTGAATGTGGGCCTGCCTAAGCTCGCGCTCAATCCGATTGACGTTGATCTTGTGGCGCAGCACCTTCTGCGCGAGTTCCGCGTCCTGGGTAGCGTAGGCGCTTACAGCCACCTCCAGATTTTCGCCGACCAGCTTGCTCAAGCATTCCAGGTCCCTGGTTCCGTCCACCGAGAACTCGTGTCGCCCGGCGACCTTCTTCTTGACCAACTCCATGAGATTCTTGTCGATTATGTCTCCGATGTTCTCCAGATCCTGGATCAGGAACAGCAGACTCACCTCACGCTTTGACTGTTCGGGCGCAAGGCCCTGCTCCGCCAGTCGGGTCAGGTAGAGCTTCACATGCTCCACGAGCCGGTCGATGATGTCGTCTCGGGCCTGCAACTGCTCGGCCAGAGCCTCGTCATTGTGCCTCAGGGCCGACATCCCGTCCCTGAACATCTCCTGTACCAGATCAGCCATGTGGAGCGCCTCCCGGGTAGCCTGCCCCAAAGCGAGAGCGGGCGTGTCGAGCACGCTTTCGTCCAGGTAGCGGGGCCGCATCGGGTCGCCTGCCGGTTTCTCGTCGGGCACGAGGCGCGTTACCAGGTTGGCGAAGGGACCTGCAAAGGGCAGGAACACCAGGGCAAGGGCCACGTTGAACATCGTATGGAAGTTGGCTATCTGCCTGGGCACGTCCGCCGCCGTGAGCGCCACAGGTTCAGCCAACAGCCCCACAAAGGGGAAGACTACGGCGACCCCGATCAGTTTGGACATCACGTGCGCCATGGCTACTCGCCGAGCCTCCACCGGAGCACCTATGCTGGAGAGCAACGCAGCCGTGCAAGTGCCGATGTTGGCCCCGAGAACGATGAACATACCAAGGGGCAGCGGCATGAAGCCCTGGAGGGCCAAGGTGATGGCGAGACCTATGATCGCGGCGCTGGACTGGACCAGGGCAGTCAGAACGGCGGCTACCAAGAGAGCAGGCACGGGCTGGTTCGCCATGCCAAGCAGGATCTCCTGGAAGAGGGGGTTCTCGCGCAGGGGGTCCATGGCGTCGATCATCACCTTGAGAGCGAGGAAGATAAAGGCCAACCCGAGGATAGCTTCGCCCACGTGCCTGAAGGTGCCTCGCCGCGAGTGGAGCATCATCGCCAGGCCGATGCCCACCATCAGGAGAGCGTAGTCCATGATACGAAAGGCAATCAGTTGAACGGTGATAGTGGTGCCGATGTTGGCTCCAAGGATGACCCCTATCGCCTGACGAAGGGACAGGAGCCCCGCGCTGACGAGGCTGACCAGCATCACGGTCGTGGCGCTGCTGCCCTGAGTAGCTGCTGCGAGGCCGGTCCCGACTAAGAGCCCCAGGATGGGATGTTGCGTGAGTTTGCCTAGGATGACGCGGAGGTGACTGCCAGCGGCCCGCTGCATACCGTCTCCTGCCAGACGGATGCCGTAGAGAAGCAGGTAGACACCACCGAACAGGCTAAAGACGATGAGGTTTCCGTTCACATTGTCCTCTCTCTACGTCGGCCCACAAGCTACTTACCGGAGCGATCCCGTTGTCGATCTTGATTACCGAACCCATGTACTGGCAAACCACGTGGTCGGTCCTGGTGCCATCCTTCCGGTCGCCGGTGTCGTCGATCACCAGGACACCCCTTTCGTGGGACCAGGCATCGGAATCGGTCATAGCCGACTCCAGGCAGTGCTCGTTCACAGCTTCGACGTCCCAGTTGGACTCCGACAGGAAAAGCTACAACTGCGGCACAGGAGCCGACTGGGCACCCACTACCGGCTCGATGCCTACAAGGCATGTCAAGGGCAGGACCTCCATCCGCCCGCTCAGAGGGCACAATGTGGCCAGTGGTTGCTGAAGCCAGCCTTGGGGTGGCGCCCATTGTCCCGCGGGATGGCGAGCCGAGTCAACGCGCCCGTGGCCGCTTGGAAGGGGCGCGAGTAACCGCGCCCCTTCGCCCCTGCCAGGCACCCACGAGGACTATTGGGGAGTGTTCACTTGGCTAGGGAGATAGCCTCAAGGGACCGACCGCGGCCCTCGATACCCCACGCGACTTCCGCGAGTGCCCCCACCAACAATATGGCCCCCGTGACCAAGAAGGCAAGGGCCATCCCCACCTGCAACATTGCCGTAAGAAGTATGGGGCCAATCATGGCCCCTATGCGACCGAAGGCAACAGCAGAGCCGATACCCGAGGCACGGACCGGAGTGGGGAAGATCTCGGTAATGGTGATGTATACCACACCTGCTGCGGCGAAAGCGAAGAAGTACATTACGGCTACCAGCACGCTGAAGAGACCGGCGGTGAGCAGCCCCTCGCTGGCACCGATCCCAACCACTATAGCCAGCAGCCCTGCCAGTCCGTAAGACAGTATCACGGATGCCCGTCTGCCCCAAGTGTCTGCGACCCAGCTCATGACCACGACGCCCACCGTACCGAGAGTGGTGAGGAGCATGAGAACCAGTGGAACGGACTTGGCGTCATAATGGTACGTGTTGATGAGTATGACAGGGATTAAGGTGAACGCCGCGTAGTATGGGAATGCCTGGCTGAAGTTCAGGACCCAGGCCAGAACCACCTGTCGAGGGTATCGGCGTATCAGGTTGCCATAGTGAGCCAAGAATGAAGTTGGCTGGGCAGAGGATATGGGAGCACCTCCCCCGGGTGGAGGCAGCTCCGTCAGGCCGTGCTCCGATTGCACGAGCTTCTCGATCCCTGTCGCGACAGCCTCTGCCTCGTCGGCACGCCCGTGGGATAGTAGCCAACGCGGCGATTCCGGCAAGTGGCGCCGGACAATCGCAACAAAAACCGCGATCAGGGCTCCCAGGAGGAACGCCACGCGCCAACCAACTTCCGGGGGTAGCAGGGCCAGGGCGAAGGTTGAAACGAGCGCGGCGAGAATGGTGCCGGCGTCCCACGTGGCCGGCATGAGGCCGGAGACGAAACCCCGTCGACGGGAGGGGACGAACTCCTGGATCGCAGAGTTCACCGCTCCATATTCGCCTCCAACCCCAAAGCCTGTCACAAAGCGAAAGATGGCTAGAGAGGCATAGTTCCAGGACAGCGCGCTGGCAATGGTGAACAGAGAGTATACCAGGAGCGTGACCACGAACAGACGTTTTCTCCCCACTATATCGGTGAGATATCCGAACACATACGCCCCGAGAAACATCCCAATCAGGAAGATTGACATCAACGAGGACGCTTGGACCGCGCTCATGTTCCAGAGCTTCGCCAGCGTGCCCAGCACGGAGCCGTACACCGATACCTCAAAACCATCCAGAACGAAGGCTATGCCGAGGATCAGCACAATCTTCAGGTGAAATCCGGACCAGGGTAACCGATCCAGGCGGGCTGGAATGTCCGAAAGAACAGTGGTTGCTTGAACCGGAATCTTCGCCTCCATGACTCTCTCCTTTCCCTCATCCATCACTCGCTGACCCGCTCGAACGGGCGCTCACGGCTGCACAGATGCAAGAAACCCATCCACAATGGCGATGCCATGGCTGGTGCCGATGCGAGTCGCGCCGGCCTCCAAGATGGCTGCCGCCTGATCCCAGGACGAGATTCCACCAGATGCTTTGATCCCCGTCCGAGGTTTCAAGACAGACCTCAACAACTGCACATCTTCCGGGGATGTCCCGCGGATCTTCAGGCCTTTGAATCCCGTCGAGGTCTTTATTATGTGAGCCCCTCCTTTCTCGGCGGCCAGCGCAGCGCCCACCGCCTGTTCGGGGGTGAGAAGGGGCATCTCGATGATGGTCTTGAGTATGTTTCCCTCCGGGATGATTTCTCGAACTGCAGCGACCTCCTCAAGAAGGCTCTCCTTGTCCCCCATCCGCGCTGCCGCGACATCGATCACCATGTCAATCTCATCGGCACCCCTTTCCAGCGCGTCTCTAGCCTCAGCGCGCTTCACATAAGGCACATCCATGCCGAGTGGGAAACTGATCACTGTGGCAAGCTTCGTTCTCGTTCCAGATGTGATCTTCCGAGCTATTGATACTGCATTCGGCAATACACACACGCACCCAAAACCATATTCCACTGCCTTCGCAACGAACGTCTCTATCTCGCTTCTGCTGGCACCAAGGCCCAGATGGGTCTGATCAATCACCGCTGCCAGGTCTTCTTTCGTCCTGGGTATCATGATCGCTCCTCCCCGGAAAGTCTCTTACTCTTCGACGCCCAGCACCGCGAAGGGTGAGCTTGTCGCAATGCGGTCAGTACCTGCCTCGACCATTGCCATGGCATCTTGGTGCGTGCGTATCCCCCCGGACGCCATTACTCGTAGATCGTTGCCAAAACGGTTCTTGATGACTCGGATGTGCTCTGGGGTGGTAACATGTCCGTAACCAGGATTCGTCTTCAGAAACGTGATGCCAGCTTGTAGGATCAACTGAGCAGCCCGGAGGGATTCATCGTTGCTCAGAACCGATGAATTGTAGATGACCTTGATGGTGCGATTGCCTGCCAGGTATCGCACTGCCCTCAGATCATCGACAACCTTTGCGTAGTCCCCGGATCTGAAGGCCGATAGATCCATGGCCACGTCCAGTTCGTCCGCTCCGTCCGCTAGGGCCTGAGCTGCCTGGATCAACTTGGCCTCCGTCGTCATCGCGCCCAACGGGTATGCAATCACGGTAGCCACCCTCTGCCCTCGCGGGTGGAAGTACTGAACGGCGGAGGGAAGATACCGTGGCTCCACCATGACGGCTGCGAAGCTGTAAGTGGCCAGCTTTTCGTAGAATGTGGCCATCTCCTCTAGGGTCGCCGCTGGTCTACCACCCATGGATGCGTCAACCATCGCCGCAAGCTTTTCTGTGGGAATGTCTTGCATGGTCGTCAACCCCCAACTCGTTATGCCCTGGAAGTTACACCCCTTCTCCTTCTGGATCCACGATTCGTGGTCCGGCGCTGGTGCCGATGCGCGTGGCGCCCGCGCGGATGAAGGCTTCCGCCTGGGCCCGGGTACGGATACCACCCGCTGCCTTGATCCCCATGTGTGGTCCCACGATCTGGCGCATGAGCGCCACGTCTTCGAGTTTGGCACCCCCCGCACCGAAGCCAGTCGACGTCTTCACGAAATCCGCCTCTGCCGCCACAGCGACCTCGCACCCGCGGCGTTTTTCCTCATCGGTCAGGTAGCAGTTCTCCAGGATGACTTTAAGGATCGCTCCCTTCTCGTGGGCAAGGTGCGCCACGGACCGGATCTCGTCGCGGACCACGTCCCAATGATCGGAACGGGCCGCGCCCAAGTTCATGACCATGTCCAGCTCGCGCGCCCCTCGACTTAGGCAATAGCTGGCTTCCTCCAGGCGAACCGAAGCTGGCACCGTGCCGAAGGGAAACGCAACCGTCGCGCAAACCACCGTGTTGGAGCCCTCGAGCCACTGGCTGGCATGGGCCACGTACGTGCTGTTCACGCAGAGGGCCGCGAAGCCATACCGTCGGCAGGCATCGGCTGCTTCTTCAATGTCCACGCTGCGAGCGTCGGGCCGCAGCACCGAGTGGTCGATATAGCGCGCCAGATCCGACGTAGCCACTCTTTCCACCTCACCTCCAAAATAAAAAGAGAGACAGGCCCCACCCACCCCGGGTGGACCGTCTCTCTTGATCTCTGGTCCCCTTTGGGATTTCTACTGCCTGGGCATTATGCCCGGCCTCTGGAAAACTTAGCAGGTCCCTAACGGCGGGAAATGGCTTCCACGGTCGCGAGCGTGCTGCTCCGACCAATTTGCGACGAACGCCGGCTCCAACGCCAAAGACGCGCAGCGCTGGTATCGATCCCGGCAACCCCTTGAGCCAGAAGCTCCGCTGCCTGCTCTGGGGTCTTGATCAGACCGGCAGCGATGACGGGAGGCGAACCTGGAGGGGCAAACGACGACAGAACTTGGCCGACCACCAGCCCGGGCATCAACTCGACTGCTGAAGGGGTCGCCTTGACCATCAGTTGCCGGCCGCTTTCCATCGACTGGGAATCATGAACGAATACGCGCAGTACGCCCCAGCAACCAAGGTTCATAGCCCTTTGAATGGCGCCAGGTGAGGCGCTGACAATACCGTCCGCGCCGAACCGTTCCACAACGAAAGCGGCTGCTTCCGCATCCTTCCCAAGCCCTGCAAACATCTCCAGATGGACCAGGGCAAATCCACCCTGCTGGTGGATGGCGTCGACCCAGCCGGAAAGCTCGCTGAGACGTCCCCCCGCCAGGTGGATGAGACGGCAGGGCGTCTCCAGAGCGGCCGCGAGAGTGTCATCCCTCCAAACGGCCGGGATGATGGGCGATTCTGCCAGGACTTGAAGGATGCTGGCGGCGCTACGTGACCTCACTGGACCCATCACTTACTCCTCACCTCACCGGATCTCCTGACAGACGCTCCGACGCGGTGCCCAGTGGTCGCGACGCCTCGGTTCGTCATTGATTGTATGTAGCTCCCGAAAATATGTCAAGCGTTTTCTCCCTCGGCTGGAAATGCACCATAAGGTCGATGAGGGGACCAGCAA